>JAQXNW010000034.1 GCA_029098205.1 Eubacteriales bacterium
GCCGGGTATCTCTGTAAAAACAAGAAGCCCCAGTTCGTCGCATCGGCGGCAGAAATCCGGGGACTGCGGATAGTGAGAGGTGCGGACTGCATTGACTTTCAGTTCTTTTTTAAGAATGTCCGCATCCAGCATTTGCTGCGACTTCGGCATCGCGTATCCGACATAAGGCCAGCTCTGGTGACGGTTCAGTCCGATCAAAGGAAACCTGCGGCCGTTCAGATAATAGCCGTCTTTTCTGAATTCCGATCGCCGGAAGCCGATCACTTCTTTATTCGAATCGACAACCGTCTCGCTCCGGGATTCTCCAATCCCAGCGGGCTCCCTTAAAACAAGCTGGGTCTCAACCAGGTAAAGAGAAGGCGAATCCGCATCCCAAAGCTTCGCTCCCTTGAGGCTGGTCCTGAAAATAAAGACTGTTTTTTCGCCAGACAGATACTTTCTCTTTTCTCGGCGGCACTCGCTGAGCGGCGCTTCGAACATTTGAGCTTCAGATTTCAAGCCCCGGGCCTCTTCGGCCGTCGAAGCTTCTTTCGAAGAACAGCTCTCTCCCAAGTAAGGATAAGCGGTCTGACGGACAAACAGGTTCTTCTCCGCGCTGCCCTCCGCACCGTTTACGGTGCCCGACGCACCATTCCCGGCGCCCAGCGCATCCGACGCATCCGGTGCGGAAAGATCAAGACGAAACTCTGTTTCAATCGTTCCGGTAAAAGAAATCTCCGCCAGTTCTTTTCGAATGTCCGGCGCAGAAATTCCGCCACCGGAAAGCGAAGAATTCGATAAAAGCGGCGCATCCTCCGGAACCTCCGCTTTGACAAAAACATCCGCCATCCTGGCTTCTCCGGTGATCTCCAGACAGACTCCCCGGTAGAGCCCGCCGTATGTCATGTAATCGATGACATGCCCGAACGGAGGAATGTTCTGTTTCTCCCGCGTATCCGCACGGACAGCCAGCCGGTTTTTCCCCGGTTTCAGGAATTCGGTAAGCTCTGTCCGGAAGGCTGTATATCCTGAGTGATGCTCCCCGATCCTGCACCCGTTAAGATAAACCTCCGCCGAATGAGCGCAGGCTCCGATCACCAGAAAAATCCGCTGATTTCCCTTTAGTTCAGGGAATATGAACTCTTTTCTGTATCCGCAGACCATCTGATAGATGTCTTCGCTGAAATAGTTATACGGCGTTGCCCGGCAGGTGTGCGGCAGGCGTACCTGCTGAATCCCGGATTCCTCCGGAGAATCTGCGTCCCTGCCCGAAAAATCTGTGCCTTTGTCCGAAGAATCCTCGTCTCTGTCCGAAAAATCCGCAAAGGAATCCGTCCACTTCTCCGTGAACTCCCAGCCGTCATTTATATATATTCTTTTCCCCAAGCAAAGGCTCCTTCTTATTTTCCTGAAAGAATTTCACAATATTTCTGGCAACCGGTTCCGTAACCGACGGCACCTCCATCAGCTGCTCAACCGAGGCTTTCCGGATCGCGTCCATCGTTTTAAAATGATACAGAAGCTCGGTCCGCCTTTTTTCACCGACGCCCGGAATGTCCTCCAGCATGGAGTGCATCGTATTTTTCGTATGAAGCTGATGGTGGAATGTGATCGCGAACCGATGCACTTCCTCCTGCACCGTGCCGGAATAATGAAACAGAATCGGATGGTCATGAAGAAGAATCTCCCGGCCGTCACGGAAAACCACCGCCCGCGTCCGGTGGTGGTCGTCCTTCGCAAGGCCGACCACCAGCATTTTCTTTGACAGCCCCAGCGCGTCCAGCACCTGGCAGGCACTGGAAACCTGCCCAAGGCCGCCGTCCATCATAATGACATCCGGATAAATTGAAAAACTCGGGTCTCCCTGAAGCGCCCGGCGGAATCTCCGGAACAGAACTTCCTGAAGACTGCCGTAATCATTCGGGCCTTCGACGGTCCGGATCTTAAATTTCCGGTAATCCTTCCGCACCGGCTTGCTTCCGCAAAACACTACCATCGCGCCGACGGAATCCACGCCGTTCGTATTCGAAATATCGTACGATTCCACACGGAACGGCTTTCCTTGTCGCTCCCTGCTCCGGACAAATCCGCCTTCCTCCGCGAGCGTCTCCATCTCCCGGTATACGAGCAGCTCCTGCTCTTTCCGGGTTTCCGCCTTCGTCTCCAGCGTTTTTGTCATCTCAACGATATCGCTTTTCGTAAGATCGAGGAGCTTCCGCTTCACGCCGCGTTTCGGCTCGATGATTTTCACCTTACGGCCATCCCGGCTGAGAAATTCTTCCAGAAGCTCCTTCTCCTCCGGTTCCTCTTCAACCAGAATTTCCGGCGGAACATTCGCCCACTGGCTGTAATACTGCTTCAGGAACGCGCCGACCAGATCCTTTCGGGTATCCTCTTCCTCCGACTGAATCGGAAAGGTTTCCCGTCCGCTGAGCTTTCCATCCCGAACCGAGAAAAGTACGATAAAAGACTGTTTTTCACTTTTTACAGGAAGAACAATATCGAGATCCTTCCCGTTGATCATCGTCACACGCTGGGTTTCCTTGAGCTCCGCAGCCGCTGTCATTGCGTCGCGCCATTTCGCCGCTTCCTCAAAGCGAAGTTTTTCCGAGGCTTCTTCCATGCGCGCACGCATTTTCTGAATCAGTGACTGATCCTTTCCTTCCAGAAATTCAAGGATCTCATCCACGTCTTTCCGATACTCTTCCGGATTGGCTTTGCCAATGCATACGCCGCGGCAGACGCCGATGTGATAGTTCAGGCAGGGTCTGAAATTCTTCGGAAAATCTGTTTTGGAGCACCGCTTCATCATATAGACCGATGTCAGAAGATCCACAATCCGGTTCACTGCACCGACGTCGCTGTACGGACCGAAATACCGGTTCCCGTCCTTCGCGATTCTTCTGGTTTTCACGACGCGGGGATATTCCTCTGACGTCGTTACCATGATGTACGGATAAGTTTTGTCATCCCGAAGAAGCACATTATATTTCGGCATGTACTTCTTTATCAGGTTGCATTCCAGAATCAGAGCCTCCATCTCGCTTCCGCAAGTGATGTACTCAAAACTCGCGATATGAGAAACCATGGCTTTCACTTTCGGACTGCTGTTCTGATAGGAGCTTTGAAAATACTGCCGCACCCGATTTTTCAGCGAAATCGCTTTCCCGACATAGATCACCTGTCCGATCTTGTCTTTATGCATATAGACGCCCGGCGTATCCGGGAGTTTTTTCAAATTTTCCTCAATGTCAAACATAGTATCTCCGAAGGAACGGTCAAAAATCCCATCCCCGCTTCTTATGCTCCTCTTCTTCCATCATCTTCTCAAGAGCCTTTGTGCGGATGAGGCGCTCTTTCTTACGCTTCCGGATGCGCCGGTTTCTCGCCCGAAGCGCCAGCACAATCACGAAGAGAAGAAGAATCACGGCCAGAATCAGAAGAATGACAACGGTCGCCATATTCGATATTCCCACATACGAAGGAAGCCATCCGGTCGGAATCTCCTCCTGCACGACCAGAGGCACGCTGTTCACTTTCGTGCCTCCCAGATATATTTCACAGGTGCCGACGACCGATCCTCTGTGAAGCGGCGCTTCCACATTATCGTTGTATACGATTTTCGTCTTGATCAGTTTTTTCGATCCTTCTTTCGGAAGATACGCGTATCCGTCACTAGCGGCATATACCTTCGCTTTCGTTTTTTCTCCGCGCCGCACATGTACGGTTCCCTGCACGCTGCCCTTCTTCACAGCCAGAACGCCCTTGACGGTCTTCATCGCATAAGCGCTGATTTTCTGCACATCCTCCGTCCGGGAAGCGGATTTATCCCCTAACAGAATAATGTAAAGCGTCATCCCGTCTTTGTTATATTCTGCCGCGATGGACGCGTCGTTATCATTTCCATACCCGGTTTTTCCCGCAGCAATCCCGGAATCCTTCTTTTTGAGCAGACTGACTTTTGTCTTCAGTTTTCTTGCGGCGGATTTGTTGGTTTTCTGAATCGTATAGGTCTTCGTCCCGGCCGCCTTCTCTACGGTCCGATTCGAAAAAGCCTGCCGGACAATATTCAGAAAATCACTGCAGGTCGTATACTGCCCCTCGTCGTACATTCCGGTCGCATTCATAAAATGCGTATTCGTGCAGCCGATGTTGGACGCGGTTTTATTCATTAATTTGACAAAGGAAGCCATATTGCCGGAGACAGCTTCCCCGAGCGCGTACGCAGCGTCATTTCCGGAAGGAAGAAGCGCTCCGTAAATCAGGTCTTTCACAGAAACCTTCTCTCCTTCTTTAAGCCCGACGGAAGAACCCGTCTGCGACGCGGCATCCGCGCTGACTGTCACTTCCTCGTCCAATGAGAGCCGGTTCACCGCAATGAGAACGGTGAGAAGCTTCGTCAGGCTGTACGGCTGAAATTTACCATCCGCGTTCTTCGAAAGAACCGTTTCTCCTGTATTTTCACAGTATGCGACCGCACCTTGCGCCTGCACCTCAACGTTTCCGGTGTCCTTACTTGCTGCGTCCGATTCCGATGCAGTTCCGGCGTTGCTCTGATCCGTTTCACTGCTTCCGGACGCCGACGCGCTGCTCCCGGAATTCGAAGCAGTGCTTCCGGACGCTGCCGCATTGTTTCCGGAATTCGCGGCGCTGCTCCCGGACCCCGTCGTACTGCTTCCCGAATTCGAAGCGTTGGTACCGGAATTCGACGTATTAGTTCCTGAAGACGCTGCGCTGCTTTCGGAATTTGAAACTGCGGAAGAGCCGCTGTTCTGCCCAGAGACCGGAGGAGACACTGCTGTCTGCCCCCCTGTTCCTGCGTTCTCCGCGTGGCTCAGTCCCAGATAGAAACTTCTCTCTGCGCCGCCAAAGACCGCCCGGTTGGCTGCGCCTCCGAAGGTCATGGAAGAAAAAGTGAGAATAAGAAGAATAAAAGCGGAAACACGCCGGATTCTCGCTGCCATATGCGCCTCTTTATCCCCTGAACGGGTATTCTTTATCCTGCGCGTCCTGTGCCTTCTCTGCCTTCTGTCCGGATCGTTCTTGCAATGCACCGCATTGTTTTTAAGGAGCGGGTTCTCATTTTCCGTTCTGTTTTCTGGATCAAAAAAGAATTGTTTCATACCTTTTCTTTCCGCTCAGCATCCGTGGCTCTGAAAAAGGCGCCCTAAATCCGATCTGCCGTGCCTTATATTGCATGACAGCCGGATCCGGCGCCTTCAGAAATCAGAAAATCACGGAATCGATCGCTTTCGAGTCCATTCATTCTATGTCTTATTTATGCCGGGGAAGTACAAAGCCCCGAAAACACGCTCCGCGGATTCCGCTACGCATTCTCTTCTGCGAATTTGCGGATGAACTCAACCAGCGTATCCACACCTTCATCCGGCATGGCGTTAAAAATGCTGGTGCGGATTCCGCCGACGGAGCGGTGGCCCTTAACATTAATCATACCATGTTCTTTCGCTTCCTGCACAAATTTCGCGTCAAGCTCTTTGCTTGGCGTCGTGAAAACGACATTCATCAGCGAACGGTCTTTCTTCCGGACCGGCTTGTTGTAGAAATCAAGCGCATCCAGCGCGCCGTAAAGCTTCTCCGCCTGCGCGACGTTCTTCGCATGCATCGCGGAAATTCCGCCCATCTTCTTAAGATGCCGGAAGACAAGCCCCGCCATATAAATATTGAAGCACGGCGGCGTATTATACATGGAATCCTTCTTCGCGTGCGTCTCATAGTCCAGATATACCGGTGTGTCCTTCGGCGCATGACCGATCAGATCCTCCCGCACGATCACAATGGTAAGTCCCGCCGGGGCGATGTTCTTCTGTGCGCCGGCATAAATCAAACCGAAACGGCTGACGTCGATTTCTTCCGAAAGGAGGCAGGACGACATATCCGCAACCAAAGTCAGATCGCCGACATCCGGAATCTCGTTAAAATGCGATCCGTAAATTGTATTGTTATAGCAGACATAGACATAATCCGCGTCGCTCCGGAAATCGCTTCTCGAAGTCTCCGGGATATATGTGTAATTGCTCTCTTCCGAAGACGCAGCAACCCGGATATCTCCAAACTTGCACGCTTCCTGATAAGCCTTCTTGGCCCAGTTTCCGGTCAGAATATAATCCGCCTTCTTCGAATTAAAAAGAAGATTGATCGGAATCATCGAAAACTGCAGCGTTCCGCCGCCCTGAAGGAACAGAACCTTATAATTCTCCGGGATATTCAAAAGATCCCGTAGATCCTTCTCCGCCTGCTCGATAATCTCCTTGAATTCCGCAGAGCGGTGACTCATTTCCATAACGGATTCGCCGGTTCCGTGATAATTCAAAAGTTCCTTCTGCGCCTGCTCCAGCACCTCCAGCGGCATCATCGAAGGACCCGCCGAAAAATTAAATACACGGTCATATTTCATCTGTATTTACCTCTTCTTCATTTATTACAGACTCGGCTTCCGCACAAAAAAAATAAGCCTCTGCCGGAAATCTTGTTGATTGAAACACAAATTATTCTACAAAATTTAAGTTATTGTACCATTATCAACCTTGAAAGTAAAGACATTAAATGCTATTCTAATAAATGCAGTTATACTTTGGAGGAAAACAAATATGGTAAAAATCGCGACACTGAATAAGATTTCGCCGGCGGGCCTGAACCGCTTCCCGAAAAACCATTTCGAAATAACAGAACAATTAGATGAAGCGAATGGAATTCTTGTCCGCTCCCAGAAGATGCTGGACATGGATTTCAGCGATCAGCTTTATGCAATCGGACGCGCCGGCGTCGGATTTAATAATATTCCGATCGACCGCTGCGCGGAAGAAGGCATCGTCGTTTTCAACACGCCAGGAGCAAATGCGAACGGAGTGAAGGAACTCGTAATCGGCGGCATGCTTCTTGCAATCCGCCACATCCTCCCGGCCACGGACTGGGCTTCTTCTCTGGAGGACGCAGGAGATCTGACGGTTGAAAAACAGACAGAGAAAGGCAAGAGTCAGTTCAAGGGCAGCGATCTGATGGGAAAGACAATCGGCGTCGTCGGACTTGGCGGCATCGGCGGCATGGTCGCGAACGTATGCGTGGATCTTGGAATGACCGTTTACGGCTATGACCCGTTCATTTCGACGCATAATGCGCACCGTCTCTATCAGGAAGTACAGCTGGTGCAGAATATGAACGACATGCTCCCATTCTGCGACTTCCTGACCGTTCATCTTCACGCGAACGCGGATACAAATGGAATGATTGATACATCAGTTCTGTCCGCACTTAAGACAGGCGCGATCCTTCTTAACTATTCCCGCGCCAGCATCGTTGATTTCAAATCTGTAAAATCAGCTCTTGAAAGCGGAAAAATCTCCGCGTATGTTACAGATTTCCCGACCGCAGACGTCCTGACGCTTCCGCATACGATCGTAACGCCGCATCTGGGAGCTTCCACAGACGAAGCAGAAGACAACTGCGCCATCATGGCCGCAAACGAACTGATTGATTACTTTGAGAACGGAAATATCGTAAATTCCGTGAACTATCCGCGGATCACGCTCGGCGCCAGAAGAGATCAGACAAGACTCTCTTTCCTGACAAAGGGAATCGACTCTCCGGTGGACACGATCATCAACGCGCTGAAATACAGCCCGGATGACATTCATATCAATCAGGTAAACGGCGGCACCCGCGGCGACTTCGGATATGTGCTGATTTCCACGGACAGTGATGTAAGCAAGCTGCCGGAAATCGAAGGCGTTATCCGGAGCCGGATTATCCATTGATGGCCGAATCATCCATCAATGACCGGATCCATTAAATAAAAATACAAATGGTTCAGGAACAGAACGGCGCTCTGCCGGATTTCCTTACGATTCTTTCGAATCTATTTCCCGCGTAAAAACGCGGGATTTTTTATTTTTATCCCGCGTTTTCTGCTGCCTGCGCACTCTGCCGCTGTTTTTCAGCGCAGCTGCCGCCGGCGCGTCTCCTTATTAAAATTAAATTTTCCTGCCGTTTATTTTTCCCGCTGGTCAGTCCTTCCGGTTTTCCTCCTGGACTTCTTCCTTTTGTTCGCGCTTTTGCTCGATCGTACGAAGCTCACCGCCGGGCTCTTTAGAAACGGGCAGCTTCGGCTTCGGCGTGAGAATCCGGATAGCCCGGTTCTTATTCTCGATGACAATCCGTTCGGCTCCCGGCTGGTATTCTCCATCCAGCGTCCATGGCATTTCCGGATCCGCCAGGATCTCTA
>JAQXNW010000035.1 GCA_029098205.1 Eubacteriales bacterium
GAAACGGCAGCGGCTTCGGATTTAAGCGAAGCCGCGTGTGGAAATCCTGAAATTTGCTGATTTTCATTCATAAAATATAACCTTATTTCGGCTGTTTCTCGATGACCTCATACACATCCGTGCGGCGGTGCCGGAGAAGCGGAAGCTCCTCTTTAATCCGGTCCGCATAGGAAAGATCAATCGTTTCCGTGAAATATCCCTGCCGGATCCCAAGTTCTTTGACTACAACACCCCATGGATTCGTCAGCATCGTATGACCCCAGGCGACGTAGCGGCCGTTTTCATCCCTCTCCGGTTCCACACCCAGCACATACATCTGATTGTCCAGCGCCCGCATCCGAAGAAGCATCTCCCAGTGCGGCTCGCCCGTCGTAAGATTAAACGCCGCCGGAACAATCGCAAGGCGCGCGCCTTTCAGCGCCATTAACCGGAACAATTCCGGAAAACGGATATCATAGCAGACCGCAAGACCGATCGGACCGAATTCCGTATCAAATACCGTTACCTGATTTCCCGGAGACAGAGTTTTCGACTCCTGGAACGTCTGCTTCCCCGGGATGGAAATATCAAAAAGATGCATTTTCCGGTGCTTTGCTAAAAAACTTCCGTCCGGACCGAACGCGTAGCTGGTGTTGTACACGCGGTCATCGTCTCCCAGCTCCGGCACGGATCCAGCGACAAAGTAAATCCCGTATTTCTTCGCCGTATCCGAAAGAAGCTGAAAAACCGGTCCCCCGTCCTTTTCCGCATAGCTCCGGAAAAGGCTGTTCCGATACGGGCAGTCAAACATTTCCGGAAGAGCGACAAGATCCGGATGCTCCTTTTCGCATTTTCCGAGATAATAGAGCATCGTTTCGATGTTTTTTTCTTTCCCTTCTGTGACCGGCATCTGCACAGCCATTATTTTCATTTCATCTTTCATCCGATGACACTTCCCTTCCGATCGTTATTTCTCACGGCGATAAAGCCCTGGATAAGGTCCTGTCAGTCGATCTTCGTCTTTCCGGACAGGATATTCTGGTAATCTTCGTAATTCTTCTTAAGAAGATCCGGAATCGGAAGCTGGTAAGGACAGCGGGTCATGCAGAGTCCGCATTCCACACAGTCCGGAATTTTCGCCATTTCTTTCTGCCACTTCGGTGACAGCCACGCGGCCGTCGGTGCACGGCGCACCATAAGAGACATTCTCGCGCAGTCACGGATGCTGATTCCAACCGTACATGGACTGCAGTATCCGCATCCTCTGCAGAAATTCCCCGAAAGCTCCTTCCGGTCCTTCGAAATGACAGCCTGCATTTCCTCCGAAATCTCCGGCACCTTATCCATATAGGAAAGGAATTCTTCCAGTTCGTTCTCCCTCTGAACGCCCCAGATCGGAAGCACATTTTCATAGGTCAGAAGATACGCCATCGCGGCGTCTCCCCGCGTAATCGTACCGCCCGCGAGACTCTTCATCGCGACAAAGCCGACATTGTTTTCCCGGCACGTCTTCACAAGCTGGATTTCCCGATCGGACGCGAGATAGCTGAACGGGAACTGCAGCGTTTCATAGAGACCGGACTCTGCGCATTCCTCCGCGACATCAATGCTGTGGGACGTGACGCCAATATGACGGATTTTTCCCTGCTTCTTCGCCTCTTCCATGCATTCATACATTCCGGATCCGTCTCCCGGCCGCCAGCACTGCTTCACCTGATGGAACTGGTAGACGTCAATATAATCGGTCTTGAGCTTCTCGAGAGATGTATTGAGATCCTTCCAGAAGTCCTCCGGCGTAAGCGCCGCGGTTTTCGTTGCGATATAGACTTTGTCCCGCATGCCTTCAAAAGCGATGCCAACCTTCTCTTCACTGTCCGAATACGCTCTCGCAGTGTCAAAGTAGCGCATTCCGCCCTCATACGCGCGGCGGAGCAGCTTCACCGCAGTTTCAACAGAATCTCTCTGGATCGGGAGAGCTCCGAATCCATTCTGCGGAACAGTAATTCCTGTTTTTCCTAGTCTCAGCATTGGTACTTTCATAACAACCTCCTGTTGAATAAACTCCCTGCGGCAGATCTGCAATCGGCAAAGCTTTTCGGATCAAATCATCCGCTTAAAGAATCGCTATTTTTATCTTCACATCGCTCATTGGATAACTGGAGCAGGCATGAAACCATCCCATTTCCTTATCCTCCGCGCGGCGTCCGTCTCCCAGCGGAGATACGAAAAGATCTCCGGACAAAAGCCGGCTCCGGCAGTATCCGCATTCGCCGCCGCGGCAATGCGTATCCATCTTGATTCCCGCCCGTTCCAGAGAAACAGCGACGGGCTCGTCCGCCCTGGCCGGGATTTCTTCTTCCTGGATCCCGCGGACAACAGTAATTTTATACGTTTTTCCAATCTGGTCTTTCGGAAATCCGGGGATCTTCGACGCGTCCGCCGGCTGCGAGGCGGTATCTTTTCGGAATCTCCTTCCGGAAACTCCCATCTCTTTCATAATGTTCGATATATACGGGAACATAGGCTGCGGCCCGCAGAAGAAAAACGAAGTATCGCCGTCCGAATACCGCTCAATCAGTTCCCGCGTAATGAGTCCGCTCTCACCGGGCCACCAGGGGTCATCCTCCATGACCGGAATCGTTTTGACAGAACCCTTGAAATACAGGTCGTTCGACCGCTTCTCTCTGGCTGTGTTCTCCGCCTCCGCAAGCTCTTTCGCGCAGACGATGTCGGTATGCACCTTCGATCCGTATAAAATCGTAAGATCCAGATCCAGATTTCCCCAGGCAATTTCCTTCGCCATGGACACGAACGGCGTTATCCCCGCTCCTCCTGCAATCGCGACGATCCTGGGCGCGTCCCGAAGCGGTTCGTAATAAAACTGTCCGAATGGAAGATCAGCCTCCAGTTTCATGCCGACTTCCGCCTGTTCTAAAAACCATTCCGAAGCAAAGCCGCCCGGTTTTCTCCGAATCGTTACTTCAAAGAATGGTTTCTGTCCGCGCGCCTGATACGGCGCCGAAGAAATCGAATACGGCCTCGTCAGAACGCTGCTTCCGATCGCAAGTGAAAAGCTCACATACTGCCCGGCCTGGAAAGGCGGAATATGTCCGTCCACCGGCTCAAACCGGAATGTTTTCGCCGTTTCCGACGATTTCCGGATGTCCGTAATATAATAGGGACGGCGTCCGGGATGAAGCTGATCCGAAAGTTTCCGGATCGGATCCGGCCTGATCGGCGTATCCGGCGCTTCCCGGAAATTTTCCCGCCGAAGCTCTGTAACGCGGGACGCGCCGCGGATATCTTCAAAAAAACCTTTGATCTTCATTCCGCATCGCCCTCTTTCTCAGATCTCTCTGCAAATTCCGATTCAACCGCGTCTTCCAGACGCTCCTCCGCAAACTCCGATTCCGCCGCGTCTTTCATTCCCTCCGCTCTCTCGGCAAAGTCAGAAAGTATGCTCCGGGCTGCCGCCCGTCCGTTCGTAATGGCAGGGCCCATCCCGTTTCCAGAGATTCCATGCGCGCCTGCAAAAGCAAGCCCTTTGATAAACTGCTCCTCGTCCTTCATCTGGATCCGGGCGACAACATGATCGTCCATGCTGTGCGAATAACCGTAGACGCTCCCTTTCCACGCGCCGATATAATGCGACACGGTAATCGGAGTCTCCACCTCAATCTCCTCGATATGAGAGCGGATTTCATTCCCCGACATCTTCTCATAGCTTGCTATCATATCCTCCGCAAGCTTTCTCTTCAGTGCGAAATAATCCTCTTCCTTCACGTAGAAGAACGGATCCGCGAGCGGAAGCGCTGTAATGGAAAACTGCGTCTTCCCCGGCGGCGTGCAGTAAGGATTCGCCAGATTCAGACAGATGGAAGTCAGATAGCGGTACGGCCCCAGCGTGTGATAATTTTTCCAGATCTCCTCGGTATCCATCGTATCTCCCGAAAAGATATTGTAATCCTTGATCCCAAGCTCTTCCGGCGTTCCGTCCAGAATCATCATCACAGAAACCGGGCTTACCGAAAGCTTCCTGGCGTTCACCATCCGAAGCGCGCCCTCCGGAACCTCTTCCCGGGGTTCAATCATGCTTCCGTATACACGGTTCGGATACGCGCCGCTTACGACATAGTCGCAGCTGATGCGGTCTCCCCGCGCAGTTCCGACGCCGGTCACGCGTCCGTTCTTCGCATAGATTTTCGCGACTTCCTGGCAGAATTCGATCTGAGCGCCGTTCTCCTCGGCCTTCCGCTCCATTTTCATGCTCATTTCATGCGAGAAATTGCGGCAGACCTTGCTTCCGCCGCGAAAATAATCCGCCATCAGAAAAGCGTAAATCGTAAACGGAAGCGTCTTCATCGGATGCCCGACGTAGATCCAGTACGGCGTAAGGATCTCGATAATTTCCTTCGGAAAGCCAAAGGACTGGAGCACTTCCTCCGCGGAATATCCGCAGGTCTTCACAAACTCCGAATGCCGAAGGAGCATTTTTATCTTGCCGGCTGGTTTCACAGACAGCTCATTCACCGAATTATAGACCTTATTGCAGAACTCCATGAACTGCAGCACCGCATATCCCCAGCCCGGATACTGCTTCTCAATCTCCTCGCTCATCCGTTCGAATCCGGCATGAAGCGTGATATCCGTTCCATCCTCGGTATTTACATAACGGTACGCCTCCGGCACGGACATCCAGTCGATGTCGATTCCCATATCGTCAAAGAACCTGCCGATCTTCAGCCTGTCCTCCTCCGAACCGATGCCCATCATCTCGTGAAGCGTCGCCTCAATTTCATATCCATCCCGTACGTAGCTGGTGGCAAGCCCGCCCGGAAGATTATGCTTCTCCAGAATCAGGATGTTCTTCATTCCTCCTGCCTGAAGATCCAGCGCGCAGGCAAGCCCGGACAGCGCGCCACCGATAATCACCGCATCATAATGGTTTCTGTAAAATCCCATTCTGTACCTCTTGTCCGCATCGAAAAAGATACGGAATCTATATTCAGTCAGCCCATCTTAAAAGATCTCTGCACTCTGTATAACGAACTGTACAATTAAATTTTAAGCCCTGCATCCGCATTCATCAAGAAGAAAAAAGCTCCGGCCGAAGTTCTCATCGAACGTTCAGTCGAAGCGTCATATACTTTTACGATCAAGCCTGATCTTTTACGTTTAAACCCATGCGTTTGCAATTAAGCCGCCTGATGCCGGACTTCGGAAAAGCTTCTCACATGGTTTCCCTTTGCTTTCCGTTATTTTTCCGGTCTTCTTCGCATACCTCATCAAAGAGTTTCTCCGTTTTCTTCAGCGTATTCTGTTTCTCCGGAACCTGCTGCACGCGCCGGATCGAAGCATTCGCCTCCGGCATCAGCTCCGACTCGATGATATGAATCATCTTGTCTAACTTTTCAACATCCTCGTTCGAAAAACGTTCCCGGATTCGATCGGAGACAACGGTAATATAAGAATAAATCGAACCATAACGCTCCAGATACCGCTTCGTCGGCTTCAGATGATATTCCCTCTTGTCGATTTCGCTCTGTTTCCGAAGCAGATATCCCTTCTTCACAAGACGGTTTACACGGTATGCCGCATTCGGCGCGGACAGATGGGCAAAATGCGCAAACTCCGCCACCGTCGGGCGATGAAGCGCCGCGATGATTTCCATGGAAATCACTTCCTGCGGATTCAGCGGATCCGGTCCTTCCGAAGTCTGAAGAACCCGAGTGTAAAGCTGAAGTTTCATTTTGTTATATAGCCGTCCGAAATTTTTCTCGATCATTCTGTTCTAGCCTCGTATTTCTTAATAATT
>JAQXNW010000036.1 GCA_029098205.1 Eubacteriales bacterium
AGCTGCTCTGTATCACCGGCGATTTCATTTTTCCGCCGTTCCAACGCCTGTTTATAGCTGGCCAGACTCTTCCGTTCGCTCTTTTTCGATGCAACGAAGCTATGAAGAGAGAACAGGCGGTCATTTCCGTCGCTGACAATCTTATCCAGGCCGCCGGATCCTTTCGAAATCTGCTTAAAACGCTGCTCCTTCTCTTCCAGATCATTCTCCGCCTGCCTGAGCAAAGCCCGAAGCTCGTTCTGCCGTTCCTTCAGCCGTTCGTACTCTTCGTTGCTTTCCAGAATTTTACTTTCTGATTCGCTGAGTTCCTCGCTGATCTGCTTTGACTCTTTCTCTAAAACACGAAGACGTTCCCGATTAAACTCTTTTTCTTTCCGAATCCGGCTGAGAGCTTCGGCGACTTCCGGAATCTTATCCTGTGTCGTTCTCATCAGACGGTCCAGCGTAACGATTTTCCGGTCACAGTCGGCAAGCTCTGTAGAAAGCTGCGACTGGTTATTTTCTGTAAAATGAATCTGCCCCGCCAGATCCGCCGCGTCGTTCTTCAGCTTCGCGGCAAGTTCCTGTCCCTGTTCAATGTTTTTCAGGATGATATTGACAGAAAGGTGTTCGTAACGTTTTTTCAGGCTGATGTATTTTTTTGCTTTCGCACTCTCCGTCTTCAGCTTTTCTACCCGGTCCGAAAGTTCAGAAGCCAAATCCTGAACCCTTTCAAGGTTCTGGCTTGTCTTCTCCAGCTTCCGTTCGGATTCTTCCTTCTTTGTCAGATAGGTGTTTACACCCGCTGATTCTTCAAAGATTTCTCTTCGGCTTTCTGATTTATTGCTGACGATATCCTGAATTTTTCCCTGTCCGATGATGGAATACCCGTCTACGCCGATCCCGGTATCCACAAACAGCTCGCGGATATCTTTCAGCCTGCAGCTATTCCCGTTAATGAGATATTCCGAATCTCCGTTCCGATACATGCGGCGGGTGACCGCGACTTCGCTGTAATCGATTTTAAGAAAACCGGAAGAATTATCGATCACAAGCGTGACTTCAGCCATGCCCCGAGGGCGCCGGTTCTCTGTTCCGTTAAAGATCACCTCATCCATTTTACCGCCGCGGAGTTCCTTCGGACTCTGCTCTCCGAGCACCCAGCGGATTGCATCGCTGATGTTGCTCTTTCCGCTTCCGTTCGGGCCCACAATCGCTGTGATCCCTTCCTTAAAATCTATGACAACCGGATCCGCAAATGACTTAAATCCGTGAATTTCCAGACGCTTAAAATACATTCTACGCTTTCTCCCCTGAAAGAGCGGCTCTCGCCGCATCCTGCTGCGCTTCCTTTTTTGATTTACCCATTCCGTACGAGATGAGATTTCCATTCACAATCAACGCAACCTGAAAAGTTTTGTTATGATCCGGCCCTGTCTCCCGCACCGTTCTGTATTCGATTTTCGGACAGGCGCCTTCCCTCTGCAGCTTCTCCTGCAGTTTCGTCTTGTAATCCTGAAAAAGCTTTCCCGAAATAGCACGGTCTATTAGTCCGGAGAACTCCCGAAGGATAAACGCTCTCGCCTCTTCATATCCGCCATCCAGAAAAACCGCGGCAATCGTCGATTCCACAGCATCCGCGAGAATCGACGTTTTTTCGCGTCCGCCGGTCCGTTCTTCTCCGTTTCCCAGGATAAGATACTTTCCGATCTTTAATTTTTCAGCGACCTCTTCACATGCTTTTTCGCAGACAATCTCTGAACGGAGCTTCGAAAGAGAACCCTCCGGCGAATGTATTTTTTTCTCATAAAGAACACTGCTGATTACTGCGTCCAGATAAGCATCCCCGAGAAATTCAAGCCGCTCGTAGCTGCGCTCCGCAGGAAGCTGATTTTCCATGCAATAGGAACTATGCGTAAGCGCATTTTGAAGAAGCGAAGGATTCCGGAAATGGTACCCGATTTCTTCCTCATATTCTAAAATCCGTTCTTCCATACACTGCCTCTTTGTACGGACAAAAGCGGCTCCTTCAAGAAGGCGCCGCTGTCCATCGGATTATTTCTACTTCCCGTTGCCCAGAGAATGTGCAGAAGTCTCTTCGGATTTTTCCTCCTGATCAACAGTCTCCATCACACTCTTGACGCCTCCGGATCGAACCGAATTTTCAATAATTCCGACAACATCCTGCTCAACATAAGGGACCGCTTTCAAAATCGTATGATAAACCGCTGTAGCATCGGAAGACCCGTGCATCTTAAGCACCGCGCTTCGAAGACCGAGAATCGGCGCGCCGCCATATTCCCGGTAATCAAGCTGGTTCTTCATCGCAATCAGCTGCTTCCCGACCAGTAGTGCACTCAATTTTGAAACAGCGCTGGACCGAAACAGCTTCTTGATTTCCCGGAGCATCATCAGCCCCATGCCTTCCGTAAGCTTAAGAAGCGCATTCCCTGTAAATCCGTCTGTAACGATGACATCCGCCGCCGGAGTCTGAAGATCTCTGGATTCAATATACCCGATAAAATTAAGAGAACTCTTCGCCAGATATTTTCTGGCTTTCTTAGTGAGAGGCGTTCCCTTCTCCTCCTCCGATCCGTTATTAATCAATCCAACCGTCGGATTCGGCCGGTCCAGCACCTTCTCCATATAGACGGAGCCCATCATACCAAACTCCAGAAGATTCCGGGGCTTGCATTCCGCATTCGCGCCGGCATCCGTAAGAAGCGAAGGCTCCGCGCCGATCACCGGATACAGCGTCGCCAAAGTCGGCCGGTCAATTCCCCGGATTCTTCCCAGGATCAGCAGACCGCCGGCAAGAAGAGCTCCTGTTGATCCCGCGGAAATGAAAACGTCTCCTTTTCCGGCTTTCACCAAATTCAGCCCGATCACAATCGAAGACTGTTTTTTTCTTCGAATCGCACGAACCGGAGCATCGTCATTCGTAATGACTTCATCCGCATTCTCAATGCTGATCCGATCACCGGTATAGCCGAATGCTTTTAAGGATTTCCGAAGCATGTCCTCTTTCCCGACCAGACAGATATCCCAGTTTTTCGGAAGATCCGGAAGGGACCGGACTGCTCCCTCTACAATCGCATCCGGCGCGTAATCACCGCCCATTCCGTCGAGAATAATTCTCATTATTTTCCAAACTCCTCATCCATCTGCTTCACGATTTCCGCGATTCTTCTGGCAACCTTACGGAAGTCTTCTTCCTTAAATCCACGTGTCGTCATCGGAGCCGTACCGACACGGACTCCGCTTGTCTGCTTCGGCGGCCGCTTATCTCCGGGGATCGCGTTTTTATTCAAAGTAATCCCGTTCTCATCCAGACGGTCCTGAAGATCCTTTCCGGTAAACGGATGATCCGAAAGATCGATCAGAAACACATGATTGTCCGTTCCGCCCGTTACAATTTTAAAGCCGAGTTTAATAAACTCATCCGCGAAAGCCTTGCAGTTCAGTACAACCTGATGCGCATATTCCTTGAATTCCGATGTCTGCGCTTCTTCTGCGCAGACAGCCTTCCCTGCGATGATATGCTCCAGCGGACCGCCCTGCGCATAAGGGAATACCGCGCTGTCCACTTTCTTCGCAAGCTCTTTCCGGGCGAAAATCAGTCCTCCGCGCGGCCCCCGAAGCGTCTTATGTGTTGTCGTCGTAATGATATCCGCAAGACCGAACGGCGAAGGATGCTCTCCCGCCGCTACAAGCCCCGCGATATGCGCCATATCAACCATGAAATAGGCGCCGAATTCCTTCGCGATATCCCGGAACTGTTCAAAGTCAATAATTCTGGCGTACGCGCTCGCGCCGGCAAGAATCAAATTCGGCCGATAGCTCTTCGCTTTCTTCCGGACATCCTCCATATCGATGTATCCATTTTCGTCTACATCGTAAAATACCACATTATATAACTTTCCGCTGAAATTTACAGAAGAGCCGTGCGTCAGATGTCCGCCGTTGTCCAAGCTCATGGAAAGGATCGTGTCTCCCGGCTTAAGAACCGACTTATAAGCCGCGAAATTCGCCTGTGAACCGCTGTGCGGCTGCACGTTCACATGATAATCCGTATGGAAAACCTGCCGCCACTGATTGCAGCAATATTCCTCCAGTTCATCGACGTACTTCGTTCCGCCGTAATAGCGGGTCTCGCTTCCGGAATACCGGTTCGTCGGATATCCTTCTGCGTACTTCCATGAAAGACAGCTTCCGCATGCTGCCAGCACCGCTTCCGAACAGTAATTCTCCGAAGCGATCAGTTCAATATTATTTTTCTGCCGCAGATATTCCTTCTCAATCAGCCCTCCCACAGTAGGGGAAAATTTCTTAATGAATTCGTAATTTTCAACATTATAGGTGCTGCTGTCATTCCCGTTGCGGTCGAACATGTTTTCTACCTCCGATTCAAAATCTGTGCGGTTGCAATCTGTTTCAATGAAAAATCTCCCGGCCCCTGTCACCGGAAAATATATAGATTATTATATCACAACCGGGCAGGTTCTCATAGCCAAGGCGTATGCTTCGGATCCGGAATCTTTTCTCCCCGAAGCAGCTTCTGTATCATTAACACATATTTTTTTATTATATTCATCACGATAAAGCCAAGCGCGATCGCAAGCGCGATTTTCAACATGGTCACGCAGTTTGACAAAGCGAACGCGGAGTCCCGGACCAGAATTCCATTCATGAAATTATACAGGTTCGCTCCCGGAATCAAAGCAAACATGCAGGATGTGAGAAAAATCGTAGCCGGCATTCGGTTCCATCTGGCCATAATATCTGAAAAAAAGGCGGTAAAAACCGAAGCGATCATCGTCGCATAGAAAGCCGATGCTCCATACTGCATCGCAATCAGCTCGGTTCCCCAGGCGAGAAACGCGCCGAGTCCCGCGCAGGCAATCACCCGGACGCCCCGAAGCTTCTGCCAGATCAGAAGCCCCATGCATCCGATCGTTGTTGAAAGAAGCTGATACACAGCATTATTCGCGTTCACATGCGTCGAAAAATGCGTAGGATAGCTTATAAGCATCATTGCGACCGCGATTCCGGAAGCGATGGCGAACGCGCCGACCAGCGCATGCAGCATCTTAACGCTTCCGGACATGAAATTCCCACGGAAAATACATCGGATTCCATTTGTGAAGCCAAGGGCCGAAATCAGCAGCATGATCGATCCGACAATGATCATTCCCGGCTTAAGAACCGGAAAAACGTTCCAGGCACCGAGAGCCGCCGCGCCGATCACGAATGCCATTTCGAAATTGTAGACGAATTCATTGTTTTCCACTTTTCCAAGGAAAATATCCAGAAGCGCAATCAGAAGGCCGATCGCCGCACCGATCGCGCCGTCCACAAGAGTTCCTCCGAAGAATACGGTAAACCCGCCCATAATCATGGCTGCGGCAAGAAACCGTCTCCATCTCGGAGGATCCGGGAGATTCATGATCTCCTGAAATCTTCTTGAAATTTCCGGCTGGCTCGGCCTCTCCGCCGTAATAAACCGGCAAAGAGAATTCAGCCGGATCAGACGGTCGAAATTTGTGCTGTTTCCCCGGACATACCGAATCTGTGTGATGATATCGTCCTCCGGCGTCTGCACGGTTACCTGAATAATGTTCGTAAGCGCGTAGACATCGCAGTGTACAGCGCCATAGGCTTTGCACATGCGGTGAATGCTGTCTTCCGTGCGGTAGACCTCGCTTCCGCATTCCAGCATCGCTTCCCCGATATCGATAAAGGATTTTATAAGGATGTCTTTCATAATTCGTATTTTAAAAGCTCCCGGCCTTCTTTCTTACCTGGATACTGACTTGTATACGCGCTGTAAAATTCTTTCCGGTCTTCCGGATCCGCCGGAAAGAACGCGAATCTCCGGTAAAATTCCGGAACATCTGAAATTGCGAACACCGATTCGGTCTCCGATGCATGAAGGACTTTCATGGTATTCTCAAGCATGATTTTACCGAGTTTCTTCCTTCGGTTTTCTTCCCGGATGACAAGAACCGGAAGAAAATATACGGACGAGGAGACGCATAAAATAGCTCCGCCGATGATTTCCTCCCCCTGCACAAGAACGTAGGCATGAGCGATCCGATCCCGGTATTCCTCCGCGTATTCCGCGCCGTTCTCTGAAAAGAAAGAAAAAAGGCCAGGTGCGTCTTCTTTCTTCACTTCCCGAAAACGCATCCATGTACGCTGGGACGGTCTTTTATCCTCCGGAAGAAGCGCTTCCAAATCCGAAATAGCACATTTACCTGTCATAATACTCTCCCTTTTTTCATTAAGCATGCCTGAAAACTGAAACAGAACAGATACAAAAACAGCGGGGCAGAGGTCCGCCGCTGAAATGCGGCCGACTCCTTCCCGCCTTGCTTCTTCCTTCAGCCTTTCTTCGCTTCCATAACGCGAATCTGCTCACGGGTGTTTTTCAGCATCTCTTCATACTCAGTCTTTTTCGTTCTTTCCTTTTCTACGACAGCCTGCGGCGCTTTATCCGTAAATCCTTTATTCGACAGCTTCTTCTCAGCGCGCTGCACTTCCTGAACCAGCCTCTTTTCCTCTTTCCGGAGCCGCTCCAGTTCCTCCGTGTAATCAACAAGCTCATCCAGCGGAACGAATACCTGTGCGTGCGCAATTGTTTTTGACGATGAATCCTGCGGCGCTTCAGTCTGATTAGAAATAAACCGAAGCTCGCTTACATGCGCAAGATCCAGGATGTACCGCTTTGCGCTCTCCAGCCTCGTTCTGGCGTCACCAGCGGCAAGAATATAGGCAGAGAGCTCCTTTGACGGCTTCGCCTCCGCTTCGTTTCGAATGGTACGAATCGCCGTGATCACCTGAACAACCGAAGCAATTGTTTTTTCATCCTCTTCAAAATGACGGTTTTCCGAATACTTCGGCCATGCCGCGGAAATCAGATATCCATTCTTCTGCGATGCACTCTCTTTCGGCGCATGCGGCAGATATCCCCAGATTTCTTCCGTAATAAAAGGCATGAACGGATGAAGAAGCTCCAGCATGTTTTTCAGCACCATGTTCAGAACAAACCGGACAACCTTCTTGTCCTCTTCATCATCGCCCCATAGACGCTTCTTGACGAACTCCACATACCAGTCGCAAAATTCATTCCAGATCAGATCGTAAATTCTCTGGCTGGCCAGCGCAAGCTCGAATTTATCGATCGAATCCGTCACATAACGCACGGCGTCATTCAGACGGCTGATCATCCATTGATCTTCGGTTTTCAAAGAAATGCCGGAGAAATCATCCGTCCGATCCAGCCCGAGTCCTTCGCCATCCGCCATCGGAAAAGCATTTCCTTCTTCATCGTAAAGATTCATGATTACGAAGCGGGAAGCATTCCAAAGCTTATTCGCGAAATTCCGGGCAGACAGAATCTTCTCTTCCTGATAACGCATATCATTTCCCGGCGTAATTCCGTTTGAAAGCATGAACCGGAGCGCATCCGCACCAAAACGGTCAATCTCTTCCAATGGATCGATCCCGTTCCCCAGAGATTTGCTCATCTTCCTTCCCTGGCTGTCTCTGACCAGACCGTGAAGATAAACATACTTAAACGGTGCCTTCCCAGTCGCTTCAATTCCGGAGAACATCATCCGGACAACCCAGAAGAAAATGATGTCATATCCTGTAACAAGCACATCGGTCGGATAGAAATACGAAAGATCCTTTGTCTTCTCCGGCCAGCCGAGCGTCGAAAACGGCCAGAGTCCGGAGCTGAACCATGTATCTAGCACATCTTCATCCTGGTGAATATGTTTCGAACCGCATTTCGGGCAGACAGCCGGATCCTCTTCCTCTACGATGATCTCCCCGCAGTCATCGCAGTACCATGCAGGAATCCGGTGTCCCCACCACAGCTGCCGGGAAATACACCAGTCCTGGATATTCTCCAGCCAATGATTGTAAATCTTGACAAAGCGCTCCGGAATAAATTCCGTCTCTCCGTTCTTCACAGCCTCCAGTGCCGGTTTTGCGAGGTCGTTCATTTTTACGAACCACTGATCCGACATCATCGGCTCGATGACTGTATGGCAGCGATAGCACGTTCCCACCGGAATGGTCATATCCTCGATTTTTACGAGGTATCCGGCGTCCGACAGGTCTTTCACCCACTGCTTCCGGCATTCGTACCGATCCATTCCCTGATATTTTCCAGCCAGCGCATTCATATGCGCGTCCTCGTCAATGCAGGAAAGAATCTCAAGGTTATGCCTCTGCCCGACCTGAAAGTCATTCATATCATGCGCCGGGGTGATTTTTACAGCGCCGGTTCCCTTTTCGGGATCCGGATACGGATCCGCGATGACCGGAATTTCCCGTCCGACGAGCGGGAGAATCACTTTCTTTCCGACAATGCCGCTGT
Organism: Eubacteriales bacterium; assembly: GCA_029098205.1. Classification (GTDB taxonomy): domain Bacteria; phylum Bacillota; class Clostridia; order Peptostreptococcales; family Anaerovoracaceae; genus Aminicella. The sequence goes on from JAQXNW010000036.1 coordinate 8,369, forward strand.
ACCTTTCGTCTTTCGGATTTACAGCAATGGCGACATCTCCGAACATCGTCTCCGGCCGGGAAGTCGCGACAACAATATCCGGGTCTCCTTCTGCTGCAGCCGGGTAACGGAAATACCAGTATTCCCCGTTCTTATCTTCATGCTCCACTTCCGCGTCCGAAAGAGACGTATGGCAGCTCGGGCACCAGTTAATCAGCCGGTTTCCCCGGTAAATCAGGCCCTTCTTATAAAGACGGACAAAGAACGTCCGCACAGCCTTGCTGCATCCCTCATCCAGCGTGAAACGTTCCCGGCTCCAGTCGCAGGAATCGCCTATTTTCCGGCACTGCCGCGTAATTGTTCCGCCGTATTCTTTCTTCCAGTCCCATACGCGTTTCAGAAATTCTTCCCTGCCCAGATCCTCTTTTGTTTTTCCTTCTTCTTCGCGGATCTTGTTCACAACCTTCACTTCAGTAGCGATGCTCGCATGATCCGATCCGGGAATCCAAAGCGCGCTGTATCCCTGCATTCTTTTATATCTGGTCAGCACATCCTGGAGCGTCTGATCCAGCGCATGACCCATATGAAGCTTTCCGGTAATATTCGGAGGCGGCATAACGATCGAAAACGGTTTTTTGTCTTCATTCACTTCCGCGTGAAAAGAGCCGCTCTCTTCCCACATTTTATAAATTCTGTCCTCGAATTCCTTCGGGTCATAGGTTTTCGCCAGATTTTCTCTCATAAATCTTCCTCTGATATTAATGTTATTTTCTGCTATTCCGGCCCCGCATTTCGAATTCCGCGGGAAGTCCGGAGCACCGGCGGTATCCGTTCTTCCGCGCATCGTATGCAGAGCACTTCCCATAAGAAAACCGGATTCCGGCTTTCTGTCAAGTAATAAGACATTTTAGCACAAAATCCGGTAAATTCCAACCTTTGCAGGCCGGTCAAATCCATTTTATATTACCGATCGCGGTCCATCGTGTAATTTCCAAGCGTCGCCACAAGAATCGCCTTAATCGAATGCATGCGGTTTTCCGCCTCATCAAATACAACAGAGTTCTTCGAACGGAAAACCTCGTCCGTCACTTCCCGGATATCATATCCTAATTCCATCTGCTCTTTCGCCATCTTTGTCTCAAAATCATGGAAAGAAGGAAGGCAGTGCATAAAGATCACATTTTCATTCTCTGTTTTCTTAAGGGTATCCATCGCGATTTTATAAGGAGAAAGCAGCGCAACTCTGGCAGGAATCTGGTCTTCTTCACCCATTGACGCCCAGATGTCGCTGTAAAGAACATCCGCCCCTTTAAGGCACGAAGGATCGGACGAAACCTCGATGACTGCGCCGGTTTCCGCCGCGACCTCCTGCACGCTCTTCATAACGGCCGGATCAATCTCTTCCGCCAGCTCATCCGGACCGAACGCTGTATAATGCATTCCCATTTTGCTGCAGGCATACATCCAAGCGTAAGACATATTATTTCGTATATCTCCGCAGAATACGACCTTCACATCGCTGAGCGGCTTGTCGATTTTTTCTTCAATCGTCATAAGGTCACAGATCATCTGCGTCGGATGATCGACATCGGTCAACCCGTTCCAAACCGGGACTCCGGAATATTTCGCAAGATCCTCCACCAGTTTCTGACTGTATCCGCGGTATTCAATCCCGTCAAAAATGCGGCCGAGCACTTTCGCGCTGTCTTCAATGCTCTCTTTCTTACCGATCTGGGAGCTCCCCTTTTCCAAAAAGGTTACATGCCCTCCCTCATCGTGAGCCGCAACCTCGAAAGAGCTTCTGGTTCTCGTCGACGTCTTGTCAAAAAGAAGCACAATATTTTTCCCTTTCAGCGCGTCTCCGATCCGGCCGGCTTTCTTTTTCGCTTTCAGTTCAAATCCAAGATCCATAAGATAACGGATTTCTTCCGGCGTAAAATCCATTAATGTAAGAAAACTTCTGCCTTTAAGATCAACTGCCATAGAAAAATGCTCCTTTTGTTTCAATGTTTTAATCGCTGTTTTACTAAGTGAATGAATTCTGAAATAGAATGGTTTGATTATACGCTATCCCAAAGTACGGCGCAAGCATATTTTGAATATTTTTTCATTAAAATGAATATATTTTAATTTCGTTTTGTAAATTTGTAAATTATAACAATAATTTTGCAAACTATCTGTTGACATCGCCCATTTTTTTCGATATAGTATAGCCATGTATACGTAAGGTTTCTACTGATACGGATACGTTCCAATTTAATAATTGCAGAAACAGAAGTGTTGCGATGACGGGAATAAATTGGGGTCTGCGTACTTAAGAGAGAGCGGTCGTCTGCTGTGAGACCGTAAGACGCTTCCTGATGTCTCACCCCCGAGCAAGCCAAACGAGCGGACGGCCGTTAGAACTGGTCGAAAGAGCAGACAGACGGTTCGTCAAAAAGAGTGGTACCGCGGAAACGACAGGGGTTTTCGTCTCTTTGCAATCATGATCGGATTGTGAAGAGGCTTTTTTTATGCCTTATTCATTAAATCCGGCATTCGAATATCCTCCTTCGGAAATATGATAATCATCCGAAATTTTCTTAAAAACGGATCGATTTGTTCTATAATAAACCGAAGAGGACAGGCAGGAAAGGAGATTCCTATTATGAAAAACTATCAGAAATACAAGCCGGGATATTATCCGGTCGGCCCGGAGTACACCGATTGGGTGAAGAAGGATCATATCGAGAAGGCGCCGATCTGGTGCAGCGTAGACCTTAGAGACGGAAATCAGGCTTTGATCGTTCCGATGAGTCTGGATCAGAAGATCGAATTCTTCCAGTATCTCTGCAAGCTCGGCTTTAAGGAAATCGAAGTCGGTTTCCCAGCCGCATCGGATACGGAATTCAACTTCCTCCGGGCTTTGATCGATCAGGACTTGATTCCGGACGATGTCACGATTCAGGTACTGACGCAGTCACGGCAGCACATTATAGATAAAACGTTCGAGTCTCTCAAGGGGATCAAAGGAAAGGTCATCGTACATCTTTACAATTCCACATCCTTCGCACAGAGACAGCAGGTATTCCGGAAACCGAAGAACGAGATCATCGATATCGCGAAATTCGGCGCAAACTATTTTAATCAGAAAAAGAAGGAATATCCGGACATCGACTTCCAGTTTGAATACAGCCCGGAGAGCTTCACCGGCACCGAAATGGATTTCGCCGCAGAGATCTGCAATGAGGTCATCGACATCTGGGATCCGAAGCCTGGCGAAAATCCTGTGATCATCAACTGTCCGGCAACGGTTGAAATGTCCCTCCCGCATGTATACGCAAATCAGATCTGCTATATGGATCGGAATCTCCATAACCGGGAGAATGTCGTTCTCTCCGTTCACCCGCATAACGACCGCGGAACCGGCGTGGCCATCACGGAACTTGCGCTTCTCGCGGGAGCCGACAGAGTCGAAGGAACTTTGTTCGGAAACGGCGAACGTACAGGAAATGTTGACATCGTAAACGTAGCTTTGAACATGTACACGCACGGTGTAGATCCGAAGCTTGATTTCTCCAACATTCCGGACGTTGTCGAGCATTATGAGAAGTATACGAACATGCCGGTAGACCCGCGTCATCCGTACAGCGGCGAACTGGTTTTCGCTGCTTTCTCCGGCTCGCATCAGGACGCGATCGCGAAGGGAATGCATTACCGCAAGGAGACCGGCGAAAAGCAGTGGACCTGCCCGTACATTCCGATCGATCCGCATGATATCGGAAGAGAATATGAAGGAGACGTCATCCGGATTAACAGCCAGTCCGGAAAGGGCGGCGTATCCTACATCCTTGAAAGAGACTACGGATATCAGATCCCGAAAGAAATGCGTCCGGAGCTTGGTCATATGATGACATCCATTTCCGACCAGCATCATGAGGAGCTGAAACCGGAGAAGATTTTCGAGGCATTCAGTAAAGAATACATTAACAATTTCAAGCCACTCGATATCACAGACGCAACATTCCATTACAATTCTTCTACCAGAGAACAGGGTAAGGACAGCGTCGGCGTAGATATGCATGTAATCGTAGGCGGAAAGAAAGAACACGATCTGACCGGAAAAGGAAACGGGCGTATGGACGCGGTCAGCAACGCTCTGAGCATGAGTCCGTACCATATTAATTATAAATTCATTACCTATTCCGAGAACGCGCTGAGCGGAGACTCCAACTCTAAAGCGGCCGCATACGTCTGCATCGAAGACCAGCTTAAGAGAAGATTCTGGGGCGTCGGCCTGCACGACGACATCATTTCCGCGTCGGTGAACGCGTTAGTCAGTGCGATCAACCGGATGAATCAGGTGGATCACATCATTCAGGAAGAAAACTAATACAGGAGGAACATGAATATGGGTATGACGATGACACAGAAAATCCTGGCGGATCACGCCGGAGTTCATTCTGTGAAAGCCGGTGAATTGATTCAGGCGAGACTCGACCTCGTTCTCGCAAATGACATCACTGGTCCGGTTTCCATCAAGGAATTTGAAAGCGCCGGATTTTCGGATGTATTCGACAAGAGCCGCATCGCGCTGGTTATGGACCATTTTGTCCCGAATAAAGACATCAAGAGCGCGGAAAGCTGCAAAAAATGCAGAACCTTTGCCCGCCGGTTCGCCATCGACCATTATTACGATGTTGGAGAAATGGGAATTGAACACGCGCTTCTCCCGGAAAAAGGACTGGTATCCGCCGGCGACGCAGTCATTGGCGCAGATTCCCATACATGTACATATGGAGCACTTGGTGCCTTCTCCACAGGTGTAGGTTCTACGGATCTCGCCGCGGGCATCGCGACCGGACAGGCATGGTTTAAGGTGCCGTCCGCGATCCGGTTCAACTTAACCGGCTCCTTCGGTCCGTTTGTAAGCGGCAAGGATCTGATCCTTTATATCATCGGCATGATCGGCGTAGACGGCGCGCTGTACCGTTCGATGGAGTTCACAGGTCCAGGCGTCGCATCTCTCACGATGGATGACCGCTTCACGATCTGCAACATGGCGATCGAGGCCGGCGCGAAAAACGGCATCTTCCCGGTGGATGACAAAACCGAAGCCTATCTCAAAGAGCATTCTGCACGCCCGATCCGGAAATTCTCTGCTGATGAGGATGCAGAATATGAAGAAACCTATGAAATTGATCTTTCGAAGGTTCCTTCAACCGTTTCCTTCCCTCACCTTCCGGAAAATACCAAGCCTGTTTCGGAGGCAAAGGGCATCGCGATCGATCAGGTCGTCATCGGTTCCTGCACGAACGGAAGACTGAGCGACATGGAGAAAGCTGCTGAAATCCTGAAGGGGCATCACATTGCGAAAGGAATCCGCGGCATTATCATTCCGGCGACAATGAGTATTTACAGAGAATGCATGCATCGTGGATACACAGACATCTTTCTGGACGCAGGCTGCATCGTTTCGACGCCGACCTGCGGACCCTGCCTCGGCGGATACATGGGAATCTTAGCGGAAGGCGAACGCTGCGTCTCCACGACAAACCGGAACTTCGTAGGAAGAATGGGTGCAAAGACATCTGAAGTTTATTTAGCGAGCCCGGAGGTCGCCGCCGCATCGGCAATCCGCGGAGAAATCGCAGATCCGAAAGAACTGTAACAGAAAGAGAGAGAGCTATGAAAAAGGCAGAAGGAACCGTTATCAAATACGGCGATAATGTAGATACCGACGTAATCATTCCGGCACGCTATCTGAATACGCAGGATCCGAAAGAACTCGCAAGCCACTGCATGGAAGACATCGATACGTCCTTTGTCACCCGTGTAAAAGAAGGCGATGTCATGGTCGCCGGAGATAATTTCGGATGCGGATCATCCAGAGAGCATGCGCCGATCGCCATTAAAGCGAGCGGAATCAGCTGCGTCATCGCGGCGACTTTTGCGCGGATCTTCTACAGAAACTCCATCAATATCGGTCTTCCGATCATGGAATGCCCGGATGCTTCCCGGGAAATTCAGGAAGGAGACGATGTCTCCATCGACTTTGACTCCGGAGTGATCACAGACAATACCACCGGAAAAACATTCCAGGCCGCCCCGTTTCCGGAATTCATACAAGAAATTATCGCGGAAGGCGGTCTCCTGAACAGTATTAAGAATAAACAGAAGGAGGATTAGTTATGCAGTTTAAAATCGCGGTTGTTCCAGGCGACGGAATCGGTCCTGACGTCACGAGAGAAGCTATAAAAGTCATGAACCGGATCGGGAAAGTCTACGGACATACTTTTGAATTTCAAACCGTATTGGCCGGCGGCGCGGCGATTGACACCTATGACGAATGCCTCCCACAGAATACGATCGATGTATGCAAAGCGTCGGACGCAGTGCTTCTCGGCGCGGTAGGCGGTCCGAAATGGGATGCCCTTCCCGGAAATCAGCGTCCGGAAGCCGCGCTTCTCGGACTTCGGAAATCTCTGGGGCTTTATGCGAACATCCGCCCCGCCATGGTTTTTGAGCAGCTGGCTTCCGCTTCTCCGCTCAAGCCGGAAATCATCGGATCCGGCCTTGATATCGTCATCGTCCGGGAACTTACAGGCGGCATCTACTTCGGAGAGCGCGGCGAGAAAGAAACCGAGCTCGGACACGCGGCCTATGATGTGGAATGCTATTCGGTCGGAGAAATCCGCCGGATCGCGAAAATCGCGTTCGAAATGGCGATGAAGAGAAAGAAGAAAGTCGCGAGCATCGATAAATCAAATGTTCTTCTCAGCTCCCGCCTTTGGCGAAAGACCGTTACAGAAGTCGCCGAAGACTATCCGGAAGTGGAGCTCAAGCATTTCTATGTAGATAATGCAAGCATGCAGCTGATCCGCGATCCGAATCAGTTTGATGTAATCTGCACAACCAATATGTTCGGAGACATTTTGAGCGACGAAGCGAGCCAGATCACCGGTTCCATCGGTATGCTGCCTTCCGCTTCCCTTTCCGACGGAAGCTTCGGCATGTATGAGCCTGTGCATGGATCCGCACCGGATATCGCGGGAAAGAATCTGGCGAACCCGATCGCGACGATTCTTTCCGTTTCTATGATGCTCAGGGACAGCTTCAACCTCGTAAAAGAATCCAAAGCCATCGAAAACGCGGTCTCCCGTTTCCTTGAAGAAGGATACCGGACCGGAGACATTGCGCGCGGCGAAGCGAAGAAGATTACAGGAACTGTCGAAACAGGCGATTTAATCACAAGCTTTATTGAGTAATAAATATAAGTAATGGGACTCGAATCCGCAATCCCATGAAGAATGCAGAAGAGACGGGGGCAAAACGGAAAAAAAAA
>JAQXNW010000037.1 GCA_029098205.1 Eubacteriales bacterium
GAATCAGCCGGAAGAGGATTATTTGCGTGCGTTGAATGACCGGCAGACGATGGGGCAGCATGAGTCGGTTTCCCGGTTTTATGAAAACCGGATCGGCCGGTCGATGGGATTTCTCCGGCATATATTTCCGCTTTGCCAGGAAATCGTTCCGCATGTGCTAAAAGATGTCAGTGAGAAGGAATTTTATGAGGCTGTCAATCAGGTGAAACCGTCGCTTATCCGTACGGAAGCGGACGAGTTTACATACACATTTCATATCATCATACGATATGAGCTTGAGAAAGAGATCGTAAACGGGAAGGTTTGCATACAAGAGCTTCCGGACCGCTGGAACGCCTTGTACGAAAAATATCTGGGCGTCCGCCCTTCGAATGACCGGGAGGGTGTTCTTCAGGATGTGCACTGGACGGATGGCTTCGGGTATTTTCCGGCATACGCGCTGGGAAATATGTATAACGCGATGTATTACAGCCGGATGAAAGAAGACATGGATCCGGAGGAAAAGGCGGAATCGGGAGATTTTAAGGTCTTGAACGGCTGGATGAAAGAGCATGTTTTTAAGGAAGGAAATCATCTTCCTCCGAAGGACTGGATCCGGCACATAACAGGAAGACCGTTCACATCGAAGGATTTTCTGGATTATCTGGAAGAAAAATACGGAGCTCTGTACGAATTATAAGCAGTAAGAAAAAGAAAATGAAAGGAGAACGGCGTGCACCGGCTCACGAAGTTTCTGCCGGAATGCGGCCGCCTGTTTTATGAAAAGGAAAAATGGGAAAAAGAATCAGATGAATAAATCATTGGGCAGAGTTCTGGCTTTTGCAGGATTATTTGCGCTGATCGGAATGCAGTGCGGCGGTTCTTACGCGGAGGCGCTCAGCTTCGCACCGAGTTCGCCTTCACAGGATACGCCGGCATGGCGCGTGATTCGAATGATCGCGACAGCGGTGGCGGCGATTGCGCTCGCGTATACGATTCAGAAAAGAAAGAGAAAGTAACAGTATCATGTATCGTTTTGCAATTTATGGAAAAGGCGGCATCGGGAAATCTACCGTCACAACGGCTTTGTCCTGCGCGTTTCAGGAAATGGGGCTTCGGGTTCTTCAGATCGGATGCGATCCGAAGGCCGATTCAACGTTATATCTTCATGGCGGAGAGCGGATTGAAACGATGCTCGATGTCCTCCGGAAGAAGAGAGATCATGCGGAGCTTGAGGATCTGGTGCACGAAGGGTATAAGGGTATTCTCTGCGCGGAGGCGGGAGGACCGACACCGGGGCTTGGGTGCGCCGGAAGGGGAATCGCCGCGGCGTTTGAAGCGCTGGAAGACCGGGATGCGTTCGAAATTCTGAAGCCGGACGTCGTACTGTTCGATGTGCTGGGAGATGTCGTCTGCGGAGGCTTTGCCATGCCGATCCGGGAAGGATACGCGGATCAGGTGTACATCGTCACGTCGGGTGAAAACATGGCGATCTATGCGGCAGCGAATATTTCCATGGCGGTTGAAAACTTCAGAGAGCGTGGATACGCGAAGCTGGGAGGGCTCATTCTGAACCGAAGGAATGTGCCGGACGAGCTTGCGAAAGTAAAGACCCTGGCGGAAGATATTCATACGGATATCGTGTCTGATCTTCCCAGGGACAATTCGATTGCGGAATCGGAGACAGAGAAAAAGCCGCTTTTCGAAACAGCGCCGCATTCGCCGTACGCAGAAGAAGTGCGAAAGCTTGCTGCACGGATGCTGAAGAGAGATGCTGATGCGGAAGAAGGGAACTGATATGGCAGATGGATGCGCGCGGAGCAGGCTGGCGGAGCGGAACCGGGCGTTTCACGAGAGAGGCACCGATGCAAAGGCCTTTGAGTACATCGGAGACATGGATTACGAGTACAACGCGGATATCGGCCTTGCGTACGCGTCGCCGGTCCGCGGTGTCTGGAATATCGTGCATATCGGAACGCTGGTTCCAGGTGGGCATCAGATTTATGTCTGCCCTACTAGTTGTCTCCGCGGTGTTGTTTTAACGACGGCGGAGATGGGTCGCATGGATAAGCTGTCCACGATCACGGTCGGAGAAGACAATATCATCGAAGGCAATATGGAAGAGCAGCTTCTTCATGGAACCGAGCGGATCATCCGGGAACTTCCGGAAAGGCCGCGGATGATCATGATTTTCACAAGCTGCGTGCACCATTTTCTCGCGGTCAACTATAAACGGGTATACCGGATTCTTCAGAAAGAATTTCCGGACATTGATTTTGTCGACTGCTATATGGATCCGATTATGCGGAGAACCGCGCCGGTTGTTCCTTCGCTTTGGCGGCAGATGCACCGCGTTTTGAGACCCGGGCAGGAGAAGTCTTCGAAGCAGGTGAATTACATTGGAAATTGTTTTCATTACAGTTCGAAATACTGCGATCTCACAGCGCTTCTGGAAGAAAACGGCATCCGCGTTCTGGAAGCGAATCATGTCCGGGATTATGACGAATTTCTGAATATGGGAAAGTCTTCGGTGAATTTTTATTTCCACAAGACCGGTGAGCGGGCCGTGAAGGATCTTCAGATCCGTCTGGAGCAGCCTTATTTCTGGCTGCGTCCGGGATATTCGTACGAGGAATATGAAGAGGATCTTTCGAAAGCAGCGGAGATCCTTGGAATTTCAGCTCCGACGTCGGACTTTTTTGAACGTGAACGGGAAAAAACCGAGATGGAAATCGAACGGACAAAGTCGGCTCTGGGAGATGTTCCGATTGCGGTGGATTATACAGCAGTGGACCAGCCGTTGGAACTTTCTTTGTTCCTTCTTCAGCATGGCTTTCATGTGGAATCCTGCTACCAGGATGTTTTCACAGAGGGAGAAGAGATTTTTCAAAAGCTGCAGCGGGAAAAGCCGGATCTTAAAATTTACGGGGTCTATGGTTGGAATATCCGGGGAATCGAGCGGACGCATGAAGGGAAAATCGTCGCAATCGGACAGAAAGCCGCATATTTCAATGGGACTCCCTATTTCGTGAATATCGTGGAAAACGCGGGAAGTTACGGGACCGACGGTATGTATGGATATCGCGGCCTTCGGCGCCTTATGGTGCTTCTCCGGGAAGCCGCGGAGGAACCGAAGCCGATGAAGCAGCTGGTGCAGTTTAAGGGGTGGGGGTGTGATCTTCGGTGAACGATTACCAGACACATGTATTTACGAGCACTTATACTGCGGATGTTTCCGGCGTCTGCTCGGCGATGTACGAGCTTGGCGGGATGACGGTGCTGCACGACCCATCCGGATGCAATTCAACATATTCTACGCACGATGAGCCACGCTGGTTCGATGGAAAGAGCCTGATGTTCGTTTCTGGTCTTGATGAAATGACCGCTGTATTAGGGGACGATCAGGTGCTGATCCGGGATATCGCGGACGCGGCAGAGGATTTTCATCCGAGGTTTATTACGCTTTGCGGCGGATCCATTCCGCATGTCATCGCATTCGATTACAAAGGCTGCGCCCGGCTGATCGAGGATGGCTGCGGCGTCCCGGTTCTGCCGGTGAAAACAGATGGCATGAAGTCTTATGTCAGCGGCGTCGGCCGTGCTTTGACAGAGTTTATACGGAAATTCGCGGATCCGAAGGAACAGGAGGAGGGAAAGAAATCCCTGTCTGTGAATCTTCTCGGCGTAACGCCGCTTGACTTTTCGATAAATGGGAATGCGGAGGCGCTTCGGGAGTCTTTTGAGGAAGCGGGAATTCGCGTCAACTGCTGCGCAGCGATGGGAGAGACGTTCGAGGGTCTTTCGCATATATACAGGGGCAGCGTAAATGTCGTTGTATCCTCCGCGGGAAGAAGGCCGGCCCGGTATATGGAGCGGACCGCGGGAATACCCCGGGTTGAGGGACTTCCTGTGGGAGCGTTCGCTGAGGAGACTCTGATCCGGGAAGTCCGAAGCGCTTACTTGGATCGGAAAAACCGGATGATCTGGGATGAATCGGACAGTTCTGATGAGAAAACGGATTTTTCTGTTGAGGATCTGGAAGGCGGCTTCTCCGGGGAGAATGCTCTTACAATTCCGGAGGGGCAGATTTTGATACTGGGAGAGGAAGTATACGCGAAATCTCTCGCGATGGCGGTCAATCATCTTCCGGAGTCCTTGCGGGAAGGAAAAAAGGCGTATGCGTTTTTCCCGGATATCGACGAAGGCATTCCGGAGGCTGTTCTGATCCCGCAGGTTCGTTCCTGCAGCGTTCTCATATCGGATCCTCTCTACCGGGTTGTAATGAAGCCGGGGCAGAATACAAGGTTTGCCGCTATGCCGCATGAGGCTTATTCCGGCCGGATTTACCGTGATTCGATGCGGAAGTTTGTAGGAAAATCCTTTGATGTAGAAGAATTTCTCCGAAGTGCCGAATAAGTTGAAAAGAAAAAATAAAAAAACGTCCGGACTGGAGCAGGAAGTGTGCACTTCGCAGATCTCCGATCCGGGCGGTTCTTATTTTTAAATGACGGACAAATGACAGACCGCCAGTACTCTATTTCATCAACTTTTCGTTAAATTTCGCGGCGACTTCTCCGAACCGTTTCGCGCCTTCTTCAATCTGCTCTTCAGTCATCGGTGTAAAGCAGAGCCGGAATCCTCCGAATGGATGACGAGGATCCGGTGAAAATGCTGACGAAGGAACGAGACCGACGCGGTTTTCAAGAAGCGCATGGAAGACTTCGGATTCGTCCAGCCCCTCCGGCATGTAAATGAAATAGAACAGACCGCCCTCTGCGTTGGAGATTCTCCAGTTCTCCGGCACATGACGAAGAAGACTTTCTTTTGTTTTTCTCCATTTATTACCGTCAATCTGGATAATCCGGCGGATGTTCTCGTCGAAGTTATAGTCGGTCAGACAGTGATAGCAGATCATCTGATTCAGCATCGGCGTGTTGGAATCGATGCTGGCCTTGTTCGCGGCAGCCCGCTCAAAAATCGGCGTCGGCGCGAGCATGAAGCCGACGCGGAGTCCCGCGGCAACGGTTTTTGAAAATGTTCCCAGGTAAATAACCCGGTTCTCTTTGTCCAGGCTTTTGATGGTCGGAACGTCCTCCCCTGCATACCGAAGATATCCATACGGGTCGTCTTCGACGATCAGCTTGTCATAGCGGCACGCCAGATCATAGACGGCTTTTCTTTTTTCGAGAGGCATTGTGACGCCGGTCGGATTGTTGAAGTTCGGAACCAGATAGAGATACCGGACATGTGGGAATGCCTGAAACGCGTGCTCAAGAGCGTTCAGATTGATTCCGTCCGGATCGGTCCGTACGGCAATGCTGCGGCCTCCGAAGTCGGATACGGTATCCAGCATGCCCGCATAGGAAAGCTCCTCCGTCAGGATGAAATCCCCTTCGTTGACAAAGACTCTCGGAAGCAGGTACAGCCCCTGCTGGCCGCCAGTCATAATCAGGACTTCGTTATCCGTCGTATTGATATGTTTCTTCTGCTGGAGACGTTTTTTTATTAAAAACCGAAACTCGGTGTCGCCCGCGCCGGTGCTGTTGAGAAGAATTTTATTCGGCTCTTATTTGA
>JAQXNW010000038.1 GCA_029098205.1 Eubacteriales bacterium
TCCCAGTCATAGGAAAGACCAAGTCGACGGAGTTCATCCTCCATCTCATGGATGTTGCTCCATGTCCACTCAGCCGGCGGCGTGCCGTTCTTAATCGCCGCGTTTTCCGCCGGAAGTCCGAACGAGTCAAATCCCATTACATGAAGTACATTGTACCCCTGCATGGAACGGAACCGGGCGATGACGTCGCCGATCGAATAATTCCGTACATGGCCCATATGAAGTTTTCCGGAAGGATACGGAAACATTTCCAGATCATAGAATTTTTTCTTTGACCGGTCTTCCGTCACCTTGAAGCAATTGTTCTCTTCCCAGTATTTCTGCCACTTTTTTTCAATGGCACTGAAATTGTACTTCTCTTCCATTAGTCCTCCACTCCGTTAAAAGGAACCTGTTCACAATCTCCCCAGATCTCTTCGATTTTATATTTCTCCCGTGCTTCTTTCGTAAACACGTTCACGACGACATCGCCGTAATCAATCAAAATCCAACCGCTACTGCCGCGTCCTTCTTTTCCGCGCACAAGCTCGCCCATGTCCGCAAGATGTTCCTCGACCTCGTCCGCCAGGGATTCCGCCTGCCTCTCCGATCCAGCGCCGCAAATCACCAGATAATCCGCGAAAGACGATTTTCCGGCGACATCAATAACCAAAATATTCTGCCCCAATTTTTTATCCAATGCCTTCGCGGCTTCCAGCGCTACGGTTTTACTTTCCATTTCCTTCTCCTTCAGCTGCTTCTTATAATATTCTTCCGCCAGAACAGAATCCTTATCCACTTCTCCGCCTTTTTCGCGGACGTACTCTACAGAGCGTTTCAGACAAAGATAGCAGGCAAGATCCAGATCCTTCAAAGACGCTTCCCGGATTTCCTTCAGCCCCGGGTAATCCTGCCGGTTCGGCTCTGTAGCATCTGCAAGAAACAGAATCTGTTCCAGTTTCGACATGCCCGGTCTTCCTGTAGTATGAAAGCTGACCGCATTCAGCATATCCTCATCCGTAATTCCGTACTCACTTCGCATCACCGCGCTTGCGACCTTGCTGTGCGCCAGGTTCCGGTTTCCCAGATACTTATCCGGAAGATGATATTTTCGGACAAGATCATCGAGATCTCTCTCTTTAAACATATCATGAAACAAAGCGCAGATTTCGGCTTTTTTCGGATCTTCTCCGAAAATTTCCGAAAGGCGGACCGCCGTCGACCGAACACCTTCAATGTGCGTTCTTCTCTTTTCTGAAAGATGTTCCTCAAGATATTTCCTGATAGAGTCTGTGTTCATAAATATACTGCTCCACCGATTCCGGAACCAGACCTCGAAGAGATTTTCCCTGTTTCACGCGCATGCGGATGTCCGTTGAAGAAACAGGGATCATTTCATTCCGGAGGACGGAAACCTTCGCTCCGTATTGATCCCGGTATCTGTCTAATTTCTTTTCATATTCGCTCCGCTGAAAACCTGGTCTCGGAGCCAAAGCAAAGGAAAACCTCCGGAGAAGTTCTTTTCCATGATACCACGTTTCCAGCTGAAGAAAGGAGTCCGTTCCCATTAGAAAAACAAACTGGATTTCCGGATGCTCCCTTTCCAGTGTATCCAAGGTGTTATAGGTATAAGACACCTCATTTCGTTCTATTTCCCAGCGGCTTACGCGGACGCGGGAAAGATCTTCCGCCGCAAGCTCCACCATTCTTATCCGGTCCGAATCGGGAGCGTGTTTTTTTGACTGTTTGAACGGACTCACCTTCGCAGGCATCAAAAGCACTTCATCCAGTCCGAGCTCATCTCTTGCCGCCAAGGCAATCGAAAGATGCCCTAAGTGAATCGGATCGAAGGTGCCGCCTAAAATTCCCGTTTTCATTGAATCATCATTCCGAAAGCCCGTTCTCAGCGCTGCTTCTGACCGCAATCGAAAGCTCTTCGAGCTGCGCTTCGTCCACAACATTCGGAGCATCGCTGACTAAGCACTGCGCATTCTGGTTTTTCGGGAACGCCATGACTTCGCGGATGCTAGACTCACCCAGAAGAAGCATGACCATCCTGTCAAGACCATAGGCGAGTCCGCCGTGCGGCGGCGCGCCATATTTAAAGGCATCCAGCAGGAAGCCGAATTTAATACGGCTCTCTTCTTTCGAAATGCCCAGAATATCAAACATTTTCTGCTGCAGAGCCGGATCATGGATACGGATGCTTCCGCCACCCATTTCGACACCATTCAGAACGATGTCATAGGCAAGCGCTTTTACCTTCATCGGGTCTGTATCCAGAAGCGGAATGTCTTCCTCCTTCGGATGCGTGAAAGGATGGTGCATCGCGGTGATATTTCCTTCTTCGTCTTTTTCAAACATCGGGAAATCCGTCACCCAAAGAAGATTGAACTGTTTCGGGTCCAGAAGCCCCATCTGATCCGCGATATGTCTTCGGAGAAATCCCAAAGAATCAAATACGACCTTCGGCTGATCCGATACGATGAGAATCAGATCTCCCGGCTTCGCACCAAAAACTTCCGCAATTTCCGAAAGCTCTTCCTTCCCGAAGAATTTATCTACGGAAGACTTGAAAGCGCCTCCTTCCTCGACTCGAATCCAGACAATGCCTTTGGCGCCGTAATGCTTCGTTTCCTGTGTCAGCTTGTCAATCTTCTTCCGGCTGTATACTGAAGATCCTCCATCGATGCAGATTCCGCGCACATCGCCGCCGGAAGCAAGGATATCGGCAAATACCTTGAATTCAGTATTCTTCACGCAGGGAAGATCCGAAAGGTTCTTAAGTTCGAATCCGAACCGGGTATCCGGCTTGTCCGATCCATACCGTTCCATGGCCTCGTCATAAGGAATTCTCGGAAGCGGCGTTTTAATCTCTACATTCAGAGTTTCCTTAAACAGCCGTTTGAGGAATCCCTCCTGAATCGCGATGACATCATCCTGATCCACAAAAGACATTTCCAAATCAATCTGTGTGAATTCAGGCTGCCGATCTGCACGAAGATCCTCATCGCGGAAACATTTTGCGATCTGCATGTAACGATCCGTTCCGCCGACCATAAGAAGCTGCTTGAAAAGCTGCGGAGACTGCGGAAGCGCATAGAACTTTCCGGGATTCATGCGGCTTGGAACCAAATAATCCCGCGCGCCTTCCGGAGTCGAACGGACAAGAACCGGCGTTTCCACTTCGGTAAAGCCGTTCTCATCAAAATAATTTCTCGCGATCATCGTCACACGATGCCGAAAGCTGAGGTTTCTCTGCATCTTCAGCTTTCGAAGGTCAAGATATCGATACTTGAGACGAAGAGCATCTTCTACATTATCATCATCCTTGACATAAATCGGCGGCGTTTCAGCTTTATTATACAGTACGAGATCTGAAGCCAGTACTTCGATATCGCCGGTCGGAAGGTCCGGATTCTTCGATGAACGCTCACGGACAACTCCCTTGACGCCAATGACATATTCGCTGCGGATCGAAGAGGCAAGCTGGAAAACATCCTTCGGAGCCGTCTCGTCAAAGACAATCTGAATGATTCCTGTTTTATCCCGAAGATCCACAAAAATCAGACCGCCAAGACTGCGCTGCTTCGCAGCCCATCCGTTCAGGATTACCGTCTCCCCTGCATTCGCGGTCCGTAAAACACCGCACATACTCGTTCTTTTAAATAACTGTGACATGAATCGCTCCTGTTTGCAATAATATTTTTATGTGTACAACAAAGTGAATGCCGTAGCTGTTTTTTTATTTCAGAAGAACATCCGACATTTTCAGCACTTCCACTAATTTGTCAAAACGGACTTCCACCTGTTCATGTGTAACCATATTTTTAATCTGCGCGGCGCCCTTCGCTAATTCGTCGCTTCCAATTACGACTGTATGCCGCGCGTTCTTACGCGCTGCATATTTAAATTGCCCTTTCAGATTTCTAGCGAGAATATCCACTTCCGCTGAAAATCCCTTTTGTCTAAGTTCATGAAGAATGCCAAGGCCCTTTGTTTTCGCTTCATCGCCCAGCACCGCGATGAAAACGTCAAGGCCCTCCGGTTTCGGAATTTCAAACCCGTTTTCCTTCATCAGGAGCAGGAGTCTTTCAACTCCGAGTCCGAATCCGACGCCCGGCACAGAAGGTCCGCCAATTTCCTCAATCAGATGATCATACCGGCCTCCGCCGCAGACCGTGGACTGTGCGCCGATTCCAGTCGAAACGAATTCGAACGCGGTCTTCGTATAATAATCCAGGCCGCGGACAATTCTCGGATTTACGGTGAACGGAATTCCGAACGCATCCAGATTCTTTTTCAGATCCTCAAACGAAGAACGGCAGTCATCACACAGATAATCCAGAATCGAAGGAGCACCTTCCGCTAATTTCTGATCCTCCGGCGATTTGCAGTCAAGAAGCCGCATGGGATTTCGTTCAAATCTTGTCTTGCAGGTATCGCAAAGTTCATCAAAATGCGGACGGAAATAATCCTGAAGGGCTTTTCGGTACGCAGCGCGGCATTTCGGGCATCCGACGCTGTTAATTTCTAGACTTACATTTTTTATTCCCATCTCGCTGAGAAAATCATTCGCGAAGCAGATTACTTCCGCGTCTGCCATCATATCCGGCGTTCCGAATACCTCGATTCCGAACTGATGAAATTCCCGGAGGCGGCCGGCCTGCGGCTTTTCATAACGGAAGCACGGAAGCTCGTAAAATAACTTTGTCGGCTGCGACTCCGCGAAAATTTTATGCTCGACAAAAGACCGAACGACCGAAGAGGTTCCCTCCGGCTTTAATGTCATGCTCCGCCCTGCATGATCATCAAAGGTATACATCTCTTTCTGCACAATATCGGTCGTATCCCCTACGCCGCGCTGAAAAAGCTCCGTATGCTCAAACATCGGCGTACGAATCTCCTGAAATCCGTATTTTTTGCAGAGATCCTTGAATTTGCCCTCCACAAACTGCCATTCATAAACTTCACCGGGCAGAATATCCTTTGTTCCTTTCGGCGCGCTAATTGCCATTGAAAAAACCTCTTTCCTTCCGGCCGCACATTTCGTCGATACGGCTTATATATTGTTCATAATTCGTTACATTCGCAGTTCGGACAAGCCGGTTCGTTTCCGCCTCATACCGCTTCGAAATACCTCCGGCTCCCAGCGCCAGAATGCTCTGGTGCTCATCCATGATCCGGACATTATACAGATTTTCGGTTCCCGGAAGCGCGTATCCGGTATTCTCGTGATACCCGGCCATATGCTTCTGCCGGTAAAGATAATACGGACGAAATCCAGCGCTGCTCAAAAGCCTGCGGCTGATATCCAGCATTTCGCCGACAATTCCCGCCGCTTTATAATGGTAATCCCGATCGATCCCGACCAGCTTCGACGCGCGCTTTACTGCTAACGTGTGCACCGTTATATTATTTGCTCCGAACCCAAGAACCTTCTCCAGAGAATAGCGAAAATCATCCGCATTTTCGCCGGGAAGACCGGCAATAAGATCCGCATTGATCACGCGAAAGCCGATCTGATCCGCAAGACGGAACGCCTTCTCAATATCCTCCGGAGTGTGTGAGCGGCCGATTGCGTCTAACGTTTTCTGGCGCATGGACTGCGGATTGATGCTGATCCGGTCCACACCGGAATTTTTCAGTACGGTCAGCTTTTCTTCCGTAATCGTGTCCGGACGCCCGGCTTCCACCGTAAATTCACGGCAGTTATCCATCGGAAACTTGTTCCTTACCTCCGAAAGCACAGTCTCCATCTGCGCCGCGGAAAGTGTTGTAGGCGTGCCGCCCCCAAAATAGACAGACTCCGGAAAAAGACCGTGCTCACGCATCTCCTGACCGCAGAAGTCAATCTCTTTTAAGAGCGCAGGCACATATCTTGCAATCTCCGAATCCGGAACCTGATTGGAAGCAAACGAGCAGTAAACGCATCGGGTAGGGCAGAACGGGATACCGATATATACGCCGATAGAATTTTCCGGCGGCGTTCCAAGCATCTCTTTCTGAAGAATGTATGTATCGACAATCAGTTCCGCTTTCTCTTTCGAGAGAAAGTAATATCCCTGCATAATGCGAAGCACTTCGTCCGGCGTCTTTCCGGATTCCATAAGCTCGCCTGCCATTTTAACCGGACGGACTCCTGTAAGAGTTCCCCAGTCCGGCTTTTTTCCTGTAATCGCATAAAGATTCCGGAAAAGTTCTCTTTTTATCTCATTAAAATCCGTATTCCCGCTTGTATTCACATGCAGCGCTCCGTCATCAAAAACGCCGTCATCCTCCAGGATTCTGTATCGATCCGGAGGAATAAATTCATCGATCAGTTCAATCAGCTGCGGAAGTTTTACCGGATTATGTATTTTAATAAGGATCGGATTCTGCTCCAGTTCTTTTTCCTTCAAAGCTTCGTTTCCGTTCATTGCATCACTCATTGACAAAAGGATTATGCTCCTTCTCTACTTCGATGGTCGTAATATCCATATGACCGGGGAGAACAACCGTATCCTCCGGCAGCTTGAAAAGCTTCTCTTTAATGGATTGGATGAGAGCCGCGTAATTTCCTCCCGGGAAATCGGTTCTTCCGACAGACAGCTGAAACAATGTATCGCCGCTGAATACATAATGACCCACGACGATGGACTGTCCGCCCGGTGTATGCCCCGGCGTATACAGAAAACGAATCTTCATATTTCCGATTTTCATCGTCTCTTCGTCTGCTACAAACCGGTCCGCTTTTACAGAGATCGGATACCCGTTAATCGATGGAGAATCATTAAAACGGGGATTTTCCAGAAGTGCCTTCTCATTCTCGTTTGCAACGACCTGAATTCCCGGGAAAATTTTTCGAAGGTCTTCAATCCATCCGATATGGTCGCCATGACCATGCGTAAGCAGAATATACCCGATATGAAGCTGCTTCTCTTTCACCTGCTCGAGAAGCTCCTGACTTTCCCCGCCTGGATCGACGATAAATCCCTCTTTCGTTTCATCGAAAACCAAATAAGTATTTACGCCGATCGGACCCGTCATATATCTTTGAATAGAAATTCCCATGAACACTCTCTTTCCGTGCTGCCAGCGCTACGCTCTGTAAACGTCCATGACGCTCGGGATCGTCTTCAGAATGCGGCAGACTTTCTTCATCTGCTCCGTATCATTAATGGACAAAGTCAAATGAAAAAGGAAATCCTCGTTTTTTCCAGGCCGTCCATCCAGAGCCTCGATATTTATATCCATCGCTTCGCACGCCTTAGATATGTCGGCAAAAAGCCCTTTCCGGTCGCGACAGACAAGCACGATTTCCGCGCTGAAAAATGTACCTTCCTTCGGTCTCTCCCACTCTACGTCAATGAGACGGGCTTTCTCTGTATCGGAAAGCGATATGATGTTCGGACAGTCTTTCCGGTGCACGGTGATTCCCCGGCCCTTCGTTATAAAGCCGACAATGTCATCTCCCGGAACCGGACTGCAGCAACGCCCCATGCGGATCAGAAGATTCTTCATTCCAGGAACAATGACTCCGACATCGTCCGAATCTCCGAAGCGTTTTCCTGTCTTCGGAGCGCTGTCCCCGTTCTTCTCCAAGAGCGCCTTTTCTTTTTCTAAGCGCCGCTTCTGTTCCTTCGCCTGCTCTTCTTCAAAGTCATCGATCAAAACTCCGGCGAATTTGCTCAGGACCGTTCCGCCCTGCGAAATTAGCTTATATGCTTCATTAAGATCCAGATATCCGAGTTTCTTTACTGCGTCGCTCAGATAATTCGCCCGAATGATTTCTTTGGACTCATATCCCTTTTTATGGATGAATTTTTCAAGCGCGTCTTTGCCTTTGGCAACATCGCTGCTGCTGTTCTGGCGTTTCAGCCACTGTTTTATTTTAGTCTTCGCCGTTGTGCTGACGACAATTTTAAGCCAGTCGATGCTTGGACCGGACGCATTCTGAGACGTGACAATCTCAACAATATCCCCGTTGTTCAGTTTATGGTCAATTGTAACCATCCGGCCGTTCACCTTGGCCCCGACGCAGTGACATCCGACTTCTGTATGAATCTTAAAAGCGAAGTCAAGCGGTGTCGAACCAACCGGGAGTGTGATCACTTCTCCCTTCGGAGTAAAAACAAAAACCTGAGACGAAAACAGATCCATTTTAAGACTTTCCATGAATTCCTTCGGATCTTTCATTTCCTTCTGCCATTCCAGCGTCTGGCGAAGCCACGCAAGCTTCATGTCGTCCGAATTCTGTTTTCCGTCTGTATTTCCCTCTTTATATTTCCAATGCGCCGCGATACCATATTCAGCCACACGATGCATCTCGTAAGTGCGAATCTGAATTTCAAAAGGCTCACCCGATTTACCGATCACCGTCGTATGAAGCGACTGGTACATATTCGGCTTCGGCATCGCGATATAATCCTTAAAACGGCCGGGGATCGGCTTATACATCTCATGGATCACACCCAGCGCCGCGTAACAGTCCTTCACGTCATTGACCAGAATACGGATGGCAAACAGATCGTAAATCTGGTCGATAGTCTTGCCCTGGTTGACCATCTTTTTATAAATACTGAAAAAGTGTTTGCTGCGTCCGTCGATCGTCGCCTCAATGCCTGCATCTTTAATATGATGTTTCACTTCCTCAACAAGATTTTGCACATACTCATCTCTGGCGCCCTTTCGCATGGCGATCTTCTCCACCAGATCATAGTATGCTTCCGGCTCCAGATATTTTAAGGAAAGGTCATCCAGCTCGGTCTTGATCTTTGAAATACCAAGCCTCTGGGCGATGGGTGCATAGATGTCCATCGTCTCTCTGGCCTTCTCCCGCTGTTTCTCGGGCTTCATATATTTTAGTGTCCGCATGTTGTGCAGACGGTCCGCCAGCTTGATCAGAATCACACGGATATCCTTTGCCATCGCGAGAAACATCTTGCGCAGATTTTCCGCCTGGATCTCCACCTTATCCGCATCGTAAGAGAGCTGTCCCAGCTTGGTAACACCATCCACCAACAGTGCGACTTCCCCGTTAAACTCCCGGGCGATCTCCTCGTCGGTCATAACCGTGTCCTCCACCACATCGTGAAGCAGCCCGGCAACAATCGTCTCCTTGTCAAGCTCCAGCTCCGCCAGAATGATGGCAACACAGAGCGGATGAATAATATAAGCCTCGCCGGATTTGCGCACTTGCCCCTTGTGGGCATCGTTCGCGATCCGGAAGGCTTTTTCGATCATAGATATATCGTCAGAAGGGTGATATTTGCGCACGCAATTGATCAGCTCGTCGTAAAGGATCTCGGGGCTGACAAAATCGTCCATTTTGCGGATGTGCTCGGAAGTCGACATCACTTTTTGTTCTAATTGTTCGATCTGTTCATTTGTAATATCTGCCATACAATCACCCTATTATCGTAA
>JAQXNW010000039.1 GCA_029098205.1 Eubacteriales bacterium
TCGAAAGTTCCGGAATCGAACGGCGCAAGAAGCTGATGCATTCTTCCGCGGAATTTCTGAACCAGAAATACCCCGGTGCCTCCGTCACGGTCGCATTTCACAATGAATACCGGAATATGAAGGAAGTTCTGGATCGTTTCCCGGAAGTCACGGAAATCCCGCTTGCTGTACTCCGCAGTATGGGAGTGACGCCGGACACAACCCCCATCCGCGGGGGAACCGACGGCGCTTTTCTCTCTTTCCGGGGACTTCCGTGCCCGAATTTAGGCCCCGGCGGAAGCAATTTCCACAGCCGGATGGAGTTCGCCATTACTGAAGACATGGACCGCGCGGTTGAAATGCTGACACGAATCGCTGAATCTGTCGGAAAGCTGGATCCGGATCTTTTCAGAAACTGAAGTTTGCAAGGCACGCGGGGATTTTCTTCCGCCGCCTGCACTGTTACTTTTGCGAAGATGCCATCTGCTGAAAAATCTTGTACTAAATTTCACACAATACACACAAATCTTCACAAATCGACTATATTCAATTGAAATACGCCGTCTCAAGTGCTACCATATAAACGAAAGAAGTATTTTCGCCGGATTCCGGGACTGATATGCCATTTGTTATTAATTTTTTTCCCGCCCGGCAAAAGGAGGTATTATGATTTCTTTCTTTATCTGTTTAGCCATCCTGATTATCGGCTATTTAACGTACGGTAAGCTCGTGGAAGGCGTATTCGGACCGGACGACCGTGAAACACCGGCTGTTGCGATCAACGACGGAGTTGACTACGTCGTCATGCCGCAGTGGAAGCTGTTTCTGGTTCAGCTGCTGAATATCGCCGGACTTGGCCCGATTTTCGGTGCCATCACGGGCGCTCTCTGGGGACCGGTTGTGTTCCTGTGGATTACGTTCGGTACGATCTTCTGCGGAGGTGTACATGACTACATGTCCGGAATGATGTCCGAGCGTGAAAACGGTGCTTCGATTTCCGAGGTTACCGGTAAGTATCTTGGTTCCTTCATGGCGAACATAATGCGTGTATTCTGCGTCGTTCTTCTGATCATGACAGGAACTGTATTCGCAGTCGGACCTGCGGGACTGTTTACGGCGCTGTTTACAGACGCCGGCGTTTCGAAGGGCAGCATTCTTGTAAACGCTACATTCTGGCTCGCGATCATCTTCGCTTATTACTTCATTGCGACATTCCTTTCCATCGATAAGATCATCGGCAAGATTTACCCGGTATTCGGCATCTGCCTGATCGTCATGGCGCTCGGCGTTGCGCTCGGAACCATCGCAAAACAGGGCGGAAACATGCCGGAGCTGTTCACACACTTTGAAAACATGCACCCGGCTGGAAAGGCCATTTGGTCCTACATGTTCATCACAGTAGCCTGCGGCGCCTGCTCCGGATTCCATTCGACGCAGTCCCCGCTGATGGCCCGCTGCATGAAATCCGAACGTCAGGGACACTTTGTATTCTACGGCGCCATGGTTGCAGAAGGTATCATCGCTCTGATCTGGGCGGCGGCTGCATGCACCTGGTATAAGGGAGCAGATCTTCTGGCTGCCGGCGGCGGAAACTCCACAACCGTTTACTACATGAGCAAACAGACTATGGGTTCCGTTGGTTTCATCCTGGCGATGCTTGGTGTTATCGCCTGCCCGATCACATCCGGCGACACTGCGTTCCGTTCAGCCCGTCTTACAATCTGCGACTGGTTCCATATTGACCAGCAGACCTACGGCAAGCGTCTTGCGGTCTGCATCCCGGTACTCGGCGTTGGATGCCTCCTCGGATTCGGTCAGACATTCGGACTTCTTGATTACAACGTAATCTGGAACTACTTCGCATGGTCCAACCAGACACTGGCTATGCTCGTACTGTGGGCTGGCTCCGTATATCTGGCAAAGAACGGAAAGAATTACATGATTACAGCGATTCCTGCGACATTCATGAGCGCGGTAACATTCACCTACTTCATGATGGCTCCGGAAACTCTCGGTCATATCAAGTTCCTCGCGGACAACCACGCGGTTGGATATCCGGCAGGAATTATCTTCGCGATCGTATGTGTTCTCCTGTTCATCCGTTCGAAGAACAAGATGAGCAAGCAGACCCGGATTGCGTAAGAGAAAGTTCCAGGACCCGAAAGAGCCTGCGGACGTTTTCGTTCTGCAAATTGAACGGTTAATCACAAAATCTTGAAAGGAAGGGGCCGAAGATCTTTCTTCACCCCTTCCTTTTCTTTTCGTGGTATCATAATGCAGATACTGCATATTTTTCAGATATCCATTTATTATTGCTAACCGTTGAAAATAACCGGAGGTTATCATCCATATGTTATTTAGTCCAAAACGCGCTGGGAGCACGGTTCTTTCCCATGAAGAGCTGTCCGAAGACCGACGCGGCATGAAAAAAATCGGCCCGGTCGGAATCGGAGAAAAAGCATTTTATCCGAATTCTTTCTATCTCAGCCGCCGTTATTATGCTGCCTGGGAGGATATCCGCCGCGTTTATAAGCGGATCTCCATGTCCAAGGGCGGTTTCACAGGCAAAGGTCTGTTCAGCACAATCCCATACCTGGTGGTCGAACTAAGGGACGGCACGGAGCTTCAGTGCAATTTCAAAGTTGAGGATCAGGTCGATGCCGTGCTGGACATGATCCAAAGCTCGCATCCGGGGATTCCGATTCACAGCCGGGAAGCTGAGAAGAAACTCAGGAAAGCACGCCGGGAAGAAGAAGCCAGGTACGTAAAGGATCTTTCGCCGAAAGCGGAAGGTACTTTGACCAACCTTAGGCGCGCGAAAAAATTTCTGGAGGAAGACGATCGTTTCTCCCGCCTTCTGGTCTACACCGCAAAGGAAAAACGCTCTGTCGACGGCATGAAGCCCAGTGTCAAAGCGATTGCGATCTTTCTCGGCATCGTTTCGCTCGGCTTTATCATTGCGGGCCTTGTAATTTTCTTAAACGGAAATCATCTGGGGCTCTATCTGGACCTGATCGGCGCAGCGTTCATGATGACCGTTCTCGCATCGAGAGCGCTCCCAACTCCGAACCGGAACCGAAAATCCGTATCCCGCGACTGGGAGGAAGCCATCCAGACGATGGAGCGGCACCTTCAGGATCAGAGCCGTTTCCCGGTTCCCCCTCAGTACGCGCATCCCATCGTCCTTCAGCGGATGATCCGGGCTGTGAAAGAAGGCCGGGCAGAAACCGCCGAAGAAGCGCTCGCAGTCGTAAAGGATGATTTGAAAGCGCTGAACTCCAGCGTCACTGTCTCTCAAGAGGAACATGACGAAGTGGTGACGGTCAAGCCGCTGTTCCTGGTTTCCAATTATCAGTAAGAAAGGAAATCCAGAATCCATGGAAGCAAATGCAATCCTTCAAGGAGGGAATAGAATATGAACGACGAAATATTTCAATTTTTAGAGGGCGAAGGCGTAAAACACGAGCTTCTGGACAGTGTTCGTTCTTTCCGCAAAGAACACGATCCGGAGCTTGCAGCTGATAATGATCCGGCGAAAGACCGCATTCCATCTCCGAAAACCAGGTTCTACGGCACAGAGATCTGGAATCAGGCCATCGCCGCAATTCTCTGCGGAGAAAACCTGCTTCTGGCGGGTCCCAAGGCCACCGGTAAAAATATTCTCGCCGAGAATCTGGCAGAGCTGTTCGGGCGCCCCCTCTGGAACGTTTCTTTCCACATTAACGCGACCGCGCAGGATCTGATCGGCTCCGACACATACAATGGAGAACGCGTCATCTTCCGGGATGGTCCGATCACACAGGCCGCGAAAAAAGGCGGATTTGCGGTTCTTGATGAGATCAACATGGCACGGAACGAATCTCTGGCCGTACTTCACGCGGCGCTGGACTACCGGAGAGTCATCGACGTGCCGGGATACGAACCCATCGCCGTGTCTCCAGCCGCCCGTTTCATCGCTACAATGAATTACGGATACGCCGGCACCCGAGACCTGAACGAGGCGCTCTGCAGCCGTTTTGCGATTCTAAGCATGCCGATGATCACCGAAGACAACCTCCGACGCCTCCTTCGGAGCACGTTCCCGAACATCCGCGAGGAAATTCTGGGGCAGTTCGTCAAATTGTTCTTTGAGATCGCAGACAAAGCCGAAAATGCTGAAATCTCCGAACGCGCGCTCGACCTTCGCGGGCTTCTCGATGCCATCCGCCTCATGCAGATGGGAATTCTTTCCGGAGACGCGCTCACAATGTGCCTTACGAACAAAACCTTTGACAGCTACGAGCGGAAACTGGTGCAGGATGTCATTGACGCCCGGATTCCGGGAGACCTCACCAAAGAAACGATTTTCGAATCGTAGGCATGCGCGGACAGGAGGAAGATTCACTTTGATCAAACGGCATTATACGGGAAAAACAAGACGGTCCCTGAATATGATCTGGAACGCGGCCGGTTCTTACGATTTCGAGCCTCCCTTTCAGGCTTTTTTCCCAAACGGCGAACCGGATTTATATTACGATATGGTCATCGGATTCACCGCGAAGTGGTTCTCCATGGATAAGATCACCGCGTTCTTCGACCGGTTTCAGGCGAAACCGAAGCGGGACGAATACGATGCGCTGCTTTGGCTCGGCATCGAACACTGCGTCTACGAAAAAGAAAAACCGGAGCGCCCGATTCTGCCTTCCCTCAGGAAGCAGCGTGCGCAGAAATTCTACAGCAGTATGGGAATGCTGTCGCGACAGCAGATGATGCTGATGAGTACGCCGGTCTATACACAGAAGGAATACCGTGCAGCGGAAGTCCTTGGAAAGAAGGCCCCATCCGTCAGTCCCAGAGAAAAAGAAATGGCGGAGAGTCTCCGTTTCCCCGGTACACTGGATGAGGACGGGCTGCTCGACGCTATGCGGAACTTTCTGATCAAATATTTCCGCTATGACTGCGTTCTTCATCCGGCTTATGAGAAAGAAACCACCGGAATCACAAAAGCCTTCTACGAAAAAGTCCTTCGGAGAGAGCAGAAACGAACCGATTCTCTTTTCATCCGGAATATGAGTCCGGATCAGGAATCGAAAGCGCATCTTCTGGACCACAGCGGACAGAGGGCAAGAAGATCCCAGGACCCTGAAAAAGACGAGGCCTATATCCGAAGCATCTTCGGCGCGCCGCTCTATTCCCAGAAAGAAATGCGGATTCTGGAGAATGATCTCTGCAAAGGAAAAGACGCAGACTGCCGTCTTTACCTCGCAGGCGCAGGCGGTGCATCCAGAGAATCTGCCGATGCTTCCGGCGCCTCGGGGAGTTCTTCTAGGGGCGAACGGCTTTTCCGGGAAATCAGGGCGCAGCAGAGCGAAAACCACGCATGGTTCCAGAAAAACATTTTCGCGATTCAGGAAAATATCCGGAAGCTGAGCAGCGAAACGGACACGATTTTCTCTTCCTTCAAACGGCAGCTTCCGGAGCGTGCGAAATCAGGGAAGCTTATTTCCAGCCGGACGTACCGGCTCCCTGTCCTGCACGACCCTTCCGTCTTTGAAAAACCGGGCACAGACTCCGAATTCGAAATCCAGATCGATCTTCTGCTGGACGCCTCCATGTCCCGTATGAAGACGCAGGAAACGATCGCGGCGCAGGCTTATATTATCGCGAAAAGCTTTGCAAAAGCGCATATTCCGGTCCGGGTTCTTTCGTTCCGGTCTCTTCGCGGATATACGGTTCTGCAGGAGTTAAAAGCCTCGGATTCCAGGGACTGCGAAGGCCTTCTGAATTATTTCTCAGGAGGATGGAATCGGGACTCCCTGGCACTTCGGACTGTCGGGCATCTGATTCTGGACGAAGAGAAACAGGTTCCCCGGCAGCATATCCTGCTCGTTCTGACCGACGCGAGCCCGAATGATTCAACACCACTCAATCTCAGCGAAGAGGACGCCGGCACAAGG
>JAQXNW010000040.1 GCA_029098205.1 Eubacteriales bacterium
TGATTATCAAGGGCGTGAACGTATTCCCGTCTCAGATCGAACAGGTAATCGGTTCCTTTGACGAACTCACACTGAATTACAACCTCCTGGTCGGAAGAGTCAAAGACCGCGACACCTTCGAGCTTCAGGTCGAGCTTGCGAAGGGCCTGGAAATCGATGACATCCCGTTCCTGGAAAATCTCCGTGCCCGCGTAGAACACGCGCTTCGCGAGATGCTGGGAATCGGATGCAAGATCACATTCCTTGGTGCAGGAACTCTGAAGCGAAGCGAAGGAAAAGCGATCCGCATCATCGATACAAGAAATTTCAATGATTGATCCTATCAGACTGATCTTGTTATGAAAAAAAGCCCTTCGGCAAATCGTTCGAAGCAAGCAAGGAAAGGAGCGAACGAATATGGCGATCAAACAGCTTTCTGTATTCGTAGAAAATAAAATTGGACAGATTGCTTCTCTTACAGGCATTCTGTCGGACGCGGACATCAACTTCCGTGCCGCTGTCATTGCAGAAACCACCGATTTCGGCATTTTCCGGTGCATCATCGAAGACCCGGAAAAAGCGCAGGACATTCTTCAGCAGCACGGATTCAACGCGAGTCTTACGGACGTAATTCCTATTTCCATTTCGGATGTACCGGGCGCATTGAGCCAGGTGCTCCAGCTTCTCGCGGCCAACGGAATCGATACGAAATATTTATACTCCGCCGTCACGCAGGCTGCGAAAACGTCGGTCATCATTCTGAAAACCAGTGACACAGAAGGAGCGGAGGCTCTTCTTAAGAAGAATGGAATCCGGATTTTTGTGCTGAAAGATTTAATCTAAGCCGTTGTTCTATGCTGGCTCTCTTTTCTTAAGGGCAGCCGGTTTAAGTTGAACATGCAGACAGAAACAGGGACATGGATGCGGAAAAGATCCATGTCCCTGTCTTTATTCGATTCGAATAATCGATGGATGATGTACTCTATGCTTCAAATGGCTTTCCGGTCAGAAGCTCAAAGGCCTCCTGGTACTTGTCAATCGTCTTCTGAATGACATCGTCCGGAAGGAGATAGTCACTGTCCGGATTCGCTTTCAGCCAGTCTCTTACAAACTGCTTGTCATAAGACGGCTGCGATTTCCCGGCCTCATATCCTTCCAGCGGCCAGAAACGGGAGCTGTCCGGTGTCAGAACCTCATCGCCCAGTACAATATTCCCGTTTTCATCGAGACCGAATTCAAACTTCGTATCCGCAATGATGATTCCGCGGCCATACGCATAATCCGCGCATTTCTTATACAGAGCGATGGTATAATCTCTTAATTTCTCTGCATACTCCTGACCCTTGCCCGGGAATTCCTTCTCCAGCACATCAATCGACTCTTCATAAGAGATATTCTCATCATGATCTCCGAGATCCGCTTTCGTGCTCGGCGTATAAATCGGCTCCGGCAGCTTCTGGGACTCGTTCAGCCCTTCCGGAAGTTCGATTCCGCAGACCTTCCCTGTCTTCTGATAACTTGCCCAGCCAGAACCCGTGATATACCCTCGGACGATGCATTCCAGCGGCAGCATCTTCAGTTTTCTGCACATCGTGCTTCTGCCGTCGAATTTCTCATTCTGGAAGAACTCCGGCATATCCTTCGTATCGATGGAAATCAAATCATTCGGAATGATATCCTTCGTAAAATCGAACCAGAAACGGGACATCTGCGTCAAAATTTTTCCCTTATTGACGATCGTATTCTTGAGGATATGGTCAAAGGCGGAGATCCGGTCGGTCGCAACCATAATCAGACTGTTTCCGTTATCATAAATCTCTCTTACTTTCCCTTCCTTAATCGGCTTAAACTCTTTCATCTTACCTTCCTCCCCGAGACTTTTCCATCTCTGCTTCCTGCACATATTCTTCCGCGTTCTCCCGATTCGAATCAATTTCCTCAGGCGTCAGCATTCTTCTCGCTTTCGCAGGCGAACCCATTACCAATGTTCCTTCCGGAACAACCGTATTCTCCGTCACTAAAGCACCCGCCGCGATCAGGCAGTTCTTTCCGATCTTCGCATGATTCATCACGATCGCACCCATTCCGACCAGCGTATTGTCCCCGATCTCACAGCCATGAATAATCGCATTATGTCCGATTGTCACATAATCTCCGATATGAATGGGATTTCCAGGCTCCGCATGGAAAAGACAAAGATCCTGCACGTTTGAATTTTCTCCAATGTACAGTTCTTCTCCCGATGCGCGAAGCACCGCGTTATACCAGACGCTGGAGTTCTTACCGATTTGAATATGGTCTCCGATAATTTTCGCTCCCTCCGCAACAAATACGGAAGGATCCAGGTCTATTCCCTGCTTCTTCTCCATTTCTCTCTTCCTTCACATTCATTACTGAAATTCCGTGATAATCCCGGAAAAGCCAAATTTTACGGGCACGCCGATGCTTTATAATTTATTGCTTTTCAGCGCTGCGGATCGCAGAGAGCAGTTCATCATACGTTTCCAGCGCTGGAATATCCGGATTGTCTTTCTTAATCTGACCGGTAGTTCGGAACAGAAATCCAGCCTTGCTGGCACGGATCATATCCAGATCGTTATAGCTGTCTCCGGATGCCACCGTATCAAATCCAAGCTGCTGGAAAGCTTTCACCGTTGTAAGCTTAGTATCTTTCCGAATCCGCATCCGGTAATCCGTAATCGTACCCTCTCCATCCGCAACCAATTCATGGCAGAAAATCGTCGGATACCCAAGTTTCGCAATCAGCGGCCGGGCAAGCTGCTCAAAGCAGTCGCTGACAATGATTACCTGTGAAAAAGTCCGGAGCTCATCCAGAAATTTTCTAGCTCCCGGAAGCGGATCCGCTTTCGCAATCGCCTGCTGCATATCCTGAATTTTCAGGCCATGCTCCTTCATGATACGGATGCGGTACCGCATCAGCTTATCGTAATCCGGTTCTTCCCGGGTCGTAACACGAAGCTCCGGGATCCCCGCCTGCTCTGCGGTAAGAATCCACATCTCCGGCGTGAGCACACCTTCCAAATCCAAACAAGTCAAATACATTTAAAGTCCTCCTAAGTATCCTTAATACCCGTTTATTGTATCATTGAGAGGCAGACAACTCAAGGAAAAAGCCGACTGGAAAGGGAATCCAAATCCGAATACCTGCTATGAATCCGGAATGACTGAGAAGAAAAAAGCGCCTGCCCTAAGGCAGACACTCGCAGTTATTCTGAAAAAAATCAAATCAGTGGACTTCTGCTTCATTCCAGCATTCCGGAAGCACTTCCCGGTACATCCTGGTGATCGCGTCTTCTGCTTCCGACCGGTTGTATACCGGAGCGAAAGCAGCAAGATCCAGAATCCGATAGTTCATCCCGTTCACCTTTGTCCGGGCTTCTGTATCCTGTACATTATTTTTCATATAAAAATGGCGGCGCCGGTTCCGATTCGAACGTTCCGCATCGGTTTCCGCATAATCCGGATCCTCGATTTCAATCAGAAGATGGCCGAGCGGTGAAATCAGTTCCGGAAGCTGCCGGAGCACCCAGGAGCCAATCCCGTGATTCCGAAGATTCCCGCGCACGGCAAGATAGTCCAGAAGCGCTGCTTTCGATGGAGAAGGCGCCTCTTCCGCACTGCTGTCCGCAGTGAGCACCGCATACCCAACCAGCTTATGATGATCCAGAAACGTAAAAATCCTGCATTGACCATTCCGAATCATATCCTGCAAAAAAGAGAACGGCTTCAATTCCTCTTCCGGAAAATCCTCTTTCATAAAGTTGTCATACAGATCTTCCGCTTCCAGGATGCCAATCGCTCTTGTCTGTAACATCACGCACCTCAATACTTCGGACATATCGAGCTCGCTTCCGAAACTCGAAAACAGATAACCGATGGTAGTTATCATACACCTATTCCGCCGTTTCGAATACACAAAAAGCAATTTTCTCTGTGATTTTTTATTCACTTTCTGCATAATGCTGCCGGTGAAAATACCATTATTTTTCAATGTGAAGATTTTTTCAGAAGCCGGTATTTCCACCGCATAATTCCATAAGCCCAAACCAAGCTGGCACCGGCCGCAATGGAAAAAGCGATGAGAATCGTATCTCTGGCATATAGCAGTGCCGCATGCCGTTTCCCCTGGATCGCGCTGCTGATCGCATAATATAAAGCACCTCCCGGAACCAGTGAAATAACGCAGGGGACGAAAAAAATTGAAGACGGTGTCTTCTTCCACCTGGCCGCACCTTCTGAAAAAAGTGCGGTAGCGGCACTGGAAAACAGTCCCGCCCAGAAAACAGAATCCACCTGCTTAAGTGCCGCCAGATACACAGCCCAGCAAAGCGCTCCGCCGGCTGCTATCGAAGGATAAAACCGTCCGCGCACATGGTAAAGCCCCGCAAAACCGACGGAGCCAAGCGCCGCCGTGATAATCTGCAAAATTGCATTCATCTGCAAATCTCCTTAAAACACTGTCCGTCGAATCCACATTGCCAGCAGGAATCCGCATGCCAGCGCCAAAGCCCAGATCAGGCTTTCAATCAGCCTCGATATTCCTGTAATCGTATCTCCGACCAGAATATCCCGAATCGAATTCGTCATCGCTACGCCTGGAATAAGAAGCATGATATCTCCGATCAGAATCTTATCCAAATGAAGAATCGGAATCGCTAATGTGAGGCATTCGGCCGCCATTCCGACAAAAAATGCCGAAATCAAATTAAACGCGACATTATTCGGACAGATTTTTCCCAGCGTACGCATAAGGAAAAATATAATAATTCCCAAGCCTGCAGATATGAAACCGTCCGGAATCGTCCCGCCGAAAAAAACAGCAAAGCTTCCGGCGGCCAAAGCCGCTCCGAAATAGCAGATCTTCTGGGATCTCGATTTCTGCTTAATCATCCGAAATCTTTCGCGGAATTCCGAAAACGAAATTCCATTCTCACAGCAGTCCCGGCTGAGCTGGTTCAGTTCTTCCAGCGTTTCGTAATCAGGCGCTCCAATTGCCTGAAGAATCCTTCGTGAGCAGGTCATATCGCTGTCATCCGGAAAAATCATCGTCACAACCATACTGGCCGGACTCGCGAATACATTCATGCGGTACGCGTGATAGCGGTGTCCGATCCGGGTCAGCGTATCCTCCACACGGTACACTTCCGCTCCCGAACAGAGAAAAAGCTCCCCGAAATCTAATAATTCATGCGCCAGCTCCACGCGTTCTTCCTTCGAAATCATCGGCTGTTCCATTTCAGTATTTTCTCCCCCGTATCGAATTTATCGAAGCAGAGCCGTAACCGCCGCGGAAACAGCAATTCCAAGAATCATTCCGACAATAACCTCCGGCAGCGTATGTCCCATGCTTTCCGGGAACTTAATTATTTCCGGAGGCTCGTTTTCTTTTCCATCCGCAAGAAGTTTTTCCTTCTCAGCTTTCTGCATCCGATTCAGGACACGGCCCTGCTCTCCGGTTACATACCGGACCCCCAGGGCATCGTATACGGCCAGAATCGCAAAAAACAAAGCCAAAGAGAAAACGGAGCTGTCCAGGCCTTCAACCATCGCGATCGATGTCGCAAGTCCTGAAACCGTCGCTGTATGCCCGCTCGGCATCCCGCCGCCCCCGGTAAGACGCTCTTTCGTAAGCTTCCCTCGAAGAGCAAGGAGGATAACTTTTGATCCCTGTCCCGCAATCCAGGAACAAATCGTAGCAATCAGCACTGTGTTTGATAAAAGAGCCGCCAATATTTTCATTTTCTATGCCTCTCTTTCCAGGCGAGTATTTTCTCCAGCCGTTCCTTGTATTTCGCCTCGACGCCCTGCTCCGACGGATGATAATACCTCTTTCCACGAAGAGATTCCGGCAGGCACTCCATCGCGGTGATGTGCCCTTCGTAATCATGCGCGTACTGATACCCTTCTCCGTAATGAAGGTCTTTCATTAATTTCGTCGGCGCATTCCGGATATTGAGCGGCACCGGCTCCGAGAAATACTTAAGCGCATCCGCCTTTGCTGCGTTATATGCATTTTCCATCGCGTTCGACTTCGGAGCCAGCGAAAGATACACGACCGCCTGCGTCAGATTCACAGTGCACTCCGGCATGCCTATATAATGACACGCCTGATAGGCCGCCACAGCGATCTGAAGCGCACGGGGATCCGCCATACCCACATCCTCACTCGAGAACCGGACGACACGCCGCGCGACATAGAGCGGATCCTCTCCGGCCTCCAGCATCCGGGCAAGCCAGTACACCGCCGCGTCCGGGTCGGAATTCCGCATGGACTTATGAAGCGCGGAGATCATATTATAATGCTCTTCTCCGTCCTTATCGTACAGCAGCGACTTTTTCGAAATGCACTGTGACAAAGTTTCTTTCGTCACACGGATCGTGCCGTCTTCCTGCTGATCGCCATTCAACACCGCCATCTCCAGCGTCGACAGTGCCGACCGCGCATCCCCATTCGCGAAAACTGAAATCGCGTGAATTTCCTCTTCTCCGATCTCAACGGTTTCGCTTCCAAGACCTTCCGGGCTCTTAAGAGCGCGCCGGAGAAGCTCCGCGATATCCTCCTCCGACAAAGGCTGAAGGACGAAAACCTTGCATCGGGACAGAAGGGCCCCGTTAATTTCAAAAGAAGGATTTTCCGTCGTCGCGCCGATCAGAATAATGCTCCCTTTTTCGACAAAAGGAAGAAACGCGTCCTGCTGCGCTTTGTTGAAGCGATGAATCTCATCGACGAAGACGATTGTCCGGACACCGAACGTCCGATTTGTATCCGCTTCCTTCATAACCTGACGGATTTCCTTGATTCCGCTCGTTACGGCGGAAAAATCGATGAATTTCGATTTCGTGGAATGCGCGATAATCCGGGCCAGCGTCGTCTTTCCGACACCCGGAGGACCCCAGAAAATCATAGAGCTGATCTGGTCATTTTCAATCAGTTTCCGAAGAACCTTCCCTTCTCCAACCAGATGTTTCTGACCTACAAATTCAT
>JAQXNW010000041.1 GCA_029098205.1 Eubacteriales bacterium
AGAAATGGGCGTTATAGGGCTCGAACCTATGACCCTCTGCTTGTAAGGCAGATGCTCTCCCAGCTGAGCTAAACGCCCATGAATAGCGGCGGGTGGAGTCGAACCACCGACCTTCCGGGTATGAACCGGACGCTCTAGCCAACTAAGCTACACCGCCGTAATCACTGCAATAAAAATATTACCAAAAGACAATTCAAATGTCAAACTGTTTTTCGAAAAAACGAAAATAAATCTAAAATTAAGCCGCCGGATTTGAAAACATAAGAAGGAGCCGCCGGAAAATGCAGAACTTCGTGCATCCTCCGGCGGGTTCTAAAAAAGTCTTCTTAAAAATTACAGACGAATTCAAGCCATTTGTATTTCCCGGAATGAATAAAACATAGCTTTTATTCTAACTAAAGCTCACATTCCAGGAGGTCTTCGAAAGTCTGTCTTCGTACTTTCAGGGTGCTTTCCCCGTCTTTTACGAATACAAGAGCGGGACGCGGCATCCGGTTATAGTTCATTGACATAGAATAATTGTATGCGCCGGTCGTGAGCACCGCAAGGATATCGCCGCGGGAAGGCTCCGCGATCGAAATCTCTTCCTGGATCCTGTCTCCGCTTTCGCAGCAGCGTCCGGCAACTGTGCATACGAAATCCTTGGGAGCGTTCATGCGGCTCGCGTTGAGCACCGTATAATCGCATTTATACAGGGCGTAGCGGGGGTTATCGGTCATTCCTCCGTCGACGGTAGCATAATTCCTGTAGCCGGTGATTTTTTTCGTTCCGCCGCAGGTGTATAGTGTGATTCCCGCATTCGCAACAATGGAGCGGCCGGGTTCCATCAGAATGACCGGCACCGGGAAATCATTCGCCGCACAGTTCTCATGGATGTGCTCGCTGATCTCCTGAATCATCTTGGGAATATTCATCTCGGGATCTTTTTCCGTATAGGGAACGCCGAATCCGCCGCCGAGATTCAGGATCTCCGCGGTCCAGCCGAGTTTTTCCCGCATGGAAACCGCAAAGGAAAGCAGAATATCCGCCTGCCGAAGGAATGGTTCGCTTTCAAAAATCTGAGAGCCGATATGACTGTGAAGCCCACGGATATCCAGATTTTTGCATGCGAGTGCCTCTTTCAGGAATTCCTCTGCCTGGCCGGTTTCGATCGGGACGCCGAACTGCGAGTCTACTTTGCCTGTGTTGATGGCTTCCATCGTATGCGAATCGATTCCGACGGTTACACGAAGAAGTACTTTCTGTTTTTTCCCGAGAGAGCCGGCCTGCCTGTCCAGCTCTTTTAACTCATTCAGATTGTCTGTGATAAAATAACCGACATTCTGCGTGAGTGCGTAGAAAATTTCTTCGTCGGTTTTATTTGTACCGTGGAAGAACAGCCGGTCGCTTGGGAAACCTGCGGCAAGCGCCGTATAGATTTCACCGGCGGAAACGACGTCCGCACGCATGCCTTCTTCCTGAACAATAGGGTAGATGCCTTTGAAACAAAGCGCTTTCCCGGCGTACAGCGGACCGGAGCCCTCCGGAAAATATTTTTTCATGGCATCTACATAGATTCGGGCGTTTTTCCGAATCTGGCTTTCGTCCATGACATAAAGCGGCGTTCCATACTCTTCTGCGAGTTCCGCTACGTCCGCGCCCGCAAATGTGAGATGTCCTGCATCATTGACGGATAAATTATTGTATAACATTGATGCCTCCTCAGCCGACTAAATCATCCATGTTGTAGAGACCGGAAGGTTTCCCAAGAAGATATCTTGCGGCATCCATGGCTCCGTCCGCGAACAGCGCACGGTCATGCGCCTCATGCCGGATTGAGATCGTCTGTGTTCCCGTGCTGAAGAATACTTCATGTGTTCCGACGATATTTCCCATACGGACTGAACTGATTCCGATTTCATTCTGTTCTCTTTTATGATGTCCGTTTCTTCCGGTAATGATTTCAGAGTCCGGGCGCGCTTCCTTCGCGGCCTCCGCGAGCATAATAGCCGTTCCGCTCGGAGCGTCCAGCTTCCGGTTATGGTGGATCTCAACTACTTCAATGTCGCTTCCCGGGAATTTCGCCGCTGTTTCACGGACGAGCTTTGTGATAAGCGCAATGCCAAGGGACATGTTTGCGGAGTAGAAGACCGGAATTTTTTCAGATGCATTCCGAATCCGTGCAAGTTCATCTTCCGTCTGGCCGGTTGTCGCGATGACAACCGGTACAGAAGCGGATTCACAGAAGGAAAGAAGAGGCTCCGTCGCCTGATGATTTGAGAAATCGATCACAATATCAAGAGGTCCTTCGTATTCTTCGGGAGCTTTAAAAATGCCTTCTCCTCCGGAATGGCTGACCTTCGCGGCTAAATGCATGTCTTCCGACGCTTCGATTCTCTGACAGAGGATCTGTCCCATATGACCGTTCGCGCCGTATACCATTGTCTCGATTGCCATCAGAAACGCCTCCTAGACTTCCAGTCCGACATTCCGCATAGAGGTGAGAAGACGTTCCAGGTCCGCTCCTTCCATTGGATAAAGCGGAGCACGCAGGTAATTTTCGCAGAATCCCATCGCAGCGCATGCGGCTTTTACCGGAATCGGATTCACTTCGCAGAAGAGCGAGTGGATGAGATCCAGATATTTCAGCTGAAGACGGCGGGATTCTTTTACATCGCCTTCAAGATACTTATAGACGATATCATGCGTTTCCTTCGGGCAGATATTCGAAAGAACGGAGATGACACCCTGGCCTCCCAGAGAAAGGATCGGAACAATCTGATCGTCATTGCCGGAATAAATTGTAAGATCATCTCCGACGAGAGACGCGGTGGTCGCAACCGAAGAAAGATCGCCATTCGCTTCCTTGATTCCGACGATGTTTTCAAACTGGGAAATCTTCTTATATGTAGCAGGCTGAATGTTGACACCGGTTCTGGAAGGAACATTGTAAACGATGATCGGCTTCGAAGTCGCCTTGTCATATTCTTCGTACATGCGTACGAGCCCGCTCTGTGTGACTTTATTATAGTAAGGCGTTACAACCAGGCATCCGTCGACTCCCATATCACACGCAGCTTTTGTAAGCTGAATTCCGTACGCGGTGTCGTTGCTCCCGGTTCCAGCGATGACAGGAACGCGGTGGTTGACACGCTTTACGGCATATTCAATGACTTTTTTATGCTCTTCGTCATTCAGCGTCGCGCCTTCGCCGCTGGTCGCAGCGACTACTAAGGCGTCGATTCCGTGTTCAATCTGCCAGTCAATCAGTTTTCCGTACGCGTCAAAGTCTACTCCTTGAGATGTTGTCGGGGTAATCAGCGCGGTTGCGGCGCCTGTGAAAATCTTTGCCTTTGCCATGAAAATCCTCCTTAATTTGACTATGATGGCTGTAATGGCTTCTTGAGATGCGGAAAAAAGCAGCTGCCCGATTTCACGGCGCAGCTGCTTGATATGCTTCGAAAAACAGAAAAAGAAAAGAATCCGCAGGAGAGAAATGTCTCTACAGATTATTCTTTCGTCCATCGTCTCTATCAAGGATAGCTCTCCGCATTCTGCGACAGTCAGACGGATCTTGTTCCGCCTGCCCAGAAGCAGCGTCTTATCATGATTGCCGCTGCAGCTTCGGCGCCTGCCCCTTTCGCGAATCCGAAGTGCATGAATAAACCGGATCCGGTACTGATGACAAAGGCGCGCCTCTATCTCAATAAAAGACATACTATAGTATTCATGCGCCGCTGTCAAGGAAAAGACAAAATAATTAGTGATCTGCACACAAAAAAATAACGGAGAGGGAATGGAATTTTGACAAGGATTTCACGCATCTCATCTGTGAATTGTTGTATACTTTACATAATAGGAAATTGGGTAAGGAGGATCGAATGAGAAAAACAAAAATCATCTGCACGATTGGGCCGGCGTCAGAGAGCGAAGAAATGCTCCGCAAATTGTTCCTGGCGGGAATGAATGTAGGAAGATTCAATTTTTCACACGGAACGCATGAACAGCATCGGGAGCGCATCGAGCGTTTCCGGAAGGTTCGGGATGAAATGGGCGTGCCGGCAGCCGTCATGTTGGATACGAAAGGTCCGGAAATCCGTGTGCGTGATTTTGAAAACGGGGAAGCGGTTCTTCAGGGCGGCGGATCGTTTACCCTGACGACGGAGGCCTGCCTCGGAAACAGCCAGCGTGCGGAGGTGTCGTTCAAGCGTCTTCCGGAGGATGTTTCCAAGGGAGATACGCTTCTGGTGGACGATGGAAAAATCATCCTTCAGGTGCTGGATACAACAGAGACGGAAATCCATACGAAGGTCATCCACGGCGGGGTCCTTCGGAATCATAAGGGAATCAATGTGCCTTCGGCGGATCTCAGCCTGCCCTTTTTATCGGATGCGGACAAGAGCGATCTTCTGTTCGGAATCGAGAACGGTGTGGATTATATTTCGGCTTCCTTTGTCCGGAGCCGTGAGGATGTAGAGGCGATGCGCGCGTTTCTTCATGAAAATGGCGGCGATACTATAAAAATTCTTTCGAAAATCGAAAATACGAAGGGAATTCGGAATTTCGAGGAAATCATGAAGGCGTCCGACGGAATCATGGTCGCGCGTGGCGATATGGGTGTAGAGGTTGCGTATGAGCAGCTTCCGGGCATTCAGAAGCGGTTTATCCGGCGCTGCGTGGAGGAAGGAAAAATCGTCATAACCGCAACGCAGATGCTGGAGTCGATGATCACGAATCCGCGGCCGACCCGTGCGGAGATTACCGATGTCGCCAATGCGGTGTTCGATGGGACGAGTGCGGTTATGCTGTCCGGAGAGAGCGCGGCCGGAGAGTATCCGGAGGAGGCCGTGAAAGCCATGGCGAAGATCGCGGAGCAGGCGGAAAGTGACAGCAGCTATGTCATTCCGAAATATACTGAATGGCACGAGATGGATCGGAGCGATATTACAAATGCAGTGGGACATGCCGCGTGTACGCTCGCGGAGGATCTTTCCGCAACCGCATTGGTTGCGGTGACGCAGTCCGGGTTTACGGCTTCCAGGACGGCGAAGTTCCGCCCGAAAGTGCCTCTCATCGGTGCGACGCCAAGCGCGAAGACGTATCATCAGCTGTCGCTGGAATGGGGCGTCCGCCCTGTGCTGACTGAAGAACAGACGAGTCTTCTGGAGCTGTTCCGGCATCTTGCGGATGTGATGATTGAGGAGGGAGCCGTAAAAAAGGGAAGTCTTCTGGTTCTCACCGCCGGCATTCCGATTGGTCTTTCAGGTGATACGAACATGATCCGGGTGATGCGCGCATAGGGAATCCGCGTAGAAATCCGCTTACGGGAAGAAATCCCGGTCCGGACGAAAACAAGAAAGGCACAGAGACATTTTTCAGTCTTTGTGCCTTTGGCTCTTCTGTATTAATAAGCCGGCCGGCGTTTCATGGCATGAGAGAATGCATGGAACGGACAAAAGGTGCGCTCTGGAACGAAAGCTACTCCGTGAAGGTATCTTCATCGGTTTCAGATGGCGATTCGGTTTCGTTTTCCGTTTTTTCGTACGCCTCAAAAATCGCTTCTTTCATACGATTCCGCATCTCTGTTGTCAATGGATGGGCGATATCGCGGAAATCCCCTTCTCCCATTCTTCGGCTCGGCATGGCGATGAACGTTCCTTTTTTTCCTTCGATGATTTTAATGTCGTGAACGACAAATTCGTTGTCAAAGGTGACCGATGCGACCGCTTTCATTTTGCCGACAGTATTCAGTTTATGGATTCTAACATCTGTGATTTTCATAATTCTAACCCTTTCTTCCCCATTCATATGCTTTTTAAGTATAGTTTTTTTCTTTTGATACTTCAATATTATTAATTGATTTTTAACAAAATTTCATATAATCGCAATATTTCGAAAAAATCCGTCAATTAACTAATTATATAAGGAAAGTGCAAGTTTTCATTCAGAGCCTTTTTTACAGGGATGCACATTTTCGTATTTTTTATGCTATAATATTTTCGCATAGAAAATCTGTGCGATTTGAGGAGGAAAGAGTATGCTCAACTTAAGTAATTATCATAGAGTGCATTTCATTGGAATCGGCGGGATTGGCATGTCCGCTTTGGCCGAAATCCTTCTGGCTCGGGGATTTAAGGTGACGGGATCGGATATGAAAGAATCGCAGATCACCGATCATCTTGCTTCCATGGGCGCGAAAATTATCATTGGCCATAAGGCGGAGAATGTGGAAGGCGCGGATCTTGTCATTTATACAGCCGCGATTTCAGAAACTAATCCGGAGGCGCAGCGCGCGAAAGAACTGGGAATTCCGCTTGCACCGAGAGCGGAGCTTCTCGGAACACTGATGAACGAGGTGACAAACAGCATCGCTGTCAGCGGAACCCATGGAAAAACTACGACAACTTCTATGATCGCTCTGATTCTTGAGAATGCGAAATTTGATCCGACGATTTTCGTTGGAGGAGAGCTGCCGGCGATCGGCGGGAATGTGAAAGTCGGAAAGGGAGATTATTTTGTCGCGGAGGCCTGTGAATACAGGGACAGCTTCCTGAATCTCCGGCCGAGAATTGAGATCATTTTAAATATTGATTCCGATCATCTGGATTATTTCAAGGATGTACAGAGCATCGAAAAATCATTTGAAAAATTCGCAAGCTATATTCCGGAGGGCGGCACATTGATCGCTTATGACGCGAATCCGTTTGTCAGCCAGATTGTGCAGAAACATCCGAATGCGATTACGTATGGATACAGCAGCAATTCGGATTACTGGGCTTCGGATATTCATTTCGATAACGGAATGCCGATTTTCCAGGTACATCATGGAGATGAAAATCTTGGAGAAGTGCGCCTTCAGATTCCGGGAGAACATAATATCCTGAATTCGCTGGCTGCCTTTGCCTGCACGCATATGCTGGGAGCGGATCCGAAGGTTATTATTGAAACTCTTGATTCTTACAGGGGAACAGAGCGCCGGTTTGATGTCAAGGGGACATTCGGACCTGGTGTGAAGCTTGTAGACGATTATGCACATCATCCGACAGAGATTGAGGCGACGCTTGCCGCGGCGGATAATATCCCGCATAAGAAGCTCTGGGTGCTGTTCCAGCCGCATACTTATACACGTACGCTTGCGCTGTTCGACCGGTTCACCGATGCTTTTGAGAAGGCGGACATGGTTATT
This sequence comes from Eubacteriales bacterium, assembly GCA_029098205.1. Taxonomy (GTDB): domain Bacteria; phylum Bacillota; class Clostridia; order Peptostreptococcales; family Anaerovoracaceae; genus Aminicella. Next base: position 7,166 of record JAQXNW010000041.1, read on the forward strand.
CTCGCGGATATCTATGCTGCGAGGGAGAAAGATATTTATAATATTTCGTCTGAAAAACTCGCAGATGCGATCCGTGAGAAACATCCGGACAAACCGGTTATGTATATGAAGAGTTTCGAAGAAATCGCGGATTATGTATATCAGCACGCGGAGAAAGGGGATTTAGTTCTCACAGTCGGCGCGGGAGACATCTATAAGGTCGGCGATCTGATTCTTAAGAAAGACGAAGCGTAACTGGCTTGGAGAACGGGAAGCCGAAAGACTGTGGCCGCTGCATTCGGTGCAGGGGGCCGGAGCAGAGTCATCTTTGTCTGAATTCGAAAGAAAGGAATATTATTTCATGACATTGGATGAATATAATAAGAAAGAAGAAGAAAGATTTAAGACCGCCGTTTCGTGGCTTGAAAAGGGCGTCGAGATTGCGGATCTTCGGAGTGTTTTCATAGGTTCGGATGTTCAGCTGGAAGAAGGCGTTTATCTAGGTCCCTGCGTAACGCTCGAGGGGCATACTGTGATTCACCGCGGAGCGAAGATTTTTCAGAACACGAGGATTGTTGATTCGGAGATCGGGCCGGATGTGACTGTACAGAGCTCTGTTATTTTGGAAAGTTCCGTGGGAGAAGGAACGAACGTCGGGCCCTTTGCTTATATACGGCCGAATTCTCATATTGGAAAGCACTGCAAGGTCGGCGATTTTGTGGAAGTGAAGAATTCGAATTTCGGAGACGGTTCGAAATCCGCGCATCTAACATATATTGGAGACGCGGACGTCGGGAAGGGTGTAAACCTTGGATGCGGCGTGGTTTTCGTAAATTATGACGGGAAGGAGAAGCATCGTTCGACGGTCGGCGATCATGTGTTCGTCGGCTGCAATGCGAATCTCGTGTCTCCGGTGACGGTAGGAGACGGTTCTTATATTGCCGCGGGGAGCACGATTACAGAGGATGTTCCGGAGGATGCGCTCGGCATTGCCAGAGAGCGGCAGACAAATAAGGAAGGTTGGGCTTCAAAACGAGGCCTCTTTAAAAAATAAAAATTTTCATCACAGGGCAGGAGGAACAAATGAAAAACGGCTCTTTTTCGGACTACATTATTTTTACTGGAAATGCGCATCCAGAATTGGCGGAAGAAATCGCTTCCGTTATGGGGAAACCGCTTGGCCGCGCTACCGTGTCGAAGTTCAGTGACGGGGAGATTTCTGTCAATCTTTGGGATTCTGTTCGTGGGAAAGATGTCTACATCGTGCAGCCTACCTGCAATCCCGTGAATGATAATCTGATGGAGCTCCTTATTATGATCGATGCGGCGAAGAGAGCATCGGCCGGCAGAATTAATGCGGTGATTCCGTACTACGGATATGCGCGTCAGGATCGGAAAGTAAAAGCGAGAGATCCGATTTCGTCCAAATTAGTCGCGAACATGATTATGTCTGCAGGCGCTGACCGTGTGATTTCGATGGATCTTCATGCCGCGCAGATCCAGGGATATTTCGATATTCCTGTAGATCACCTTGTCGGAATGCCGATTCTTGCGAAGTACTTCAAAAATAAAAATCTGGAGGATGTCTGCGTTGTTTCTCCGGATCACGGCAGCGTGTCCCGTGCGAGAAGCATGGCGCAGGTTCTCGACTGTCCCATTGCGATTGTCGACAAAAGACGTCCGGAGCCGAATAAGAGCGAGATCATGAATATCATTGGAGATGTAAAGGGAAAGAATTGCATCATTCTTGACGACATGATCGACACGGCAGGTACAATTACGAATGCGGCCAATGCGATTAAAGATCTCGGCGCGAAGAATGTTTTCGCCTGTGCAACACATGCGGTTCTTTCGGGTCCGGCCATTGAACGTCTGAAGTCTTCCGCGATTTCGGAGCTCGTTATTCTGAATACGCTTCCGATTCCGGAAGAGAAGAAGATTGATAAGATGACGATCCTTTCCGTTGCGCCGATTTTCGCGGGAACCATTGAAAGAGTGTTTACAAACGGTTCGATCAGTGAGCTTCTTGACTCTGTTGAGAAGATGTAGGAACATTTTAACAGTAACAGTATTGTGAAGAAAAAGGTCTGCTGCAGCGCGGCAGACCCTTTTGGAGTTTTTGAAAGTAAGGAAAAAAGAGTTTCATATGGCGCTTTATGTAATCTGCGGACTTGGAAATCCGGGAAAAGAATATGAGAACACAAGGCATAATATCGGATTTCATGCCTTGGATTTTCTGGCCGAAAAAGAGGGCATATCCATTACAAAAAAGAAATTTCATGCTTCAATTGGAGAAGGGAGAATCGGTTCGGAGAGAGTGATTCTTGCAGAACCGCAGACATACATGAACGCCAGCGGACAGGCAGTTCGTGAAATCGTATCCTATTTTAAAATTCCGACGGATCATTTAATCGTCGTGTATGATGATTTTGACATTCCTCTTGGTTCGCTCCGTATTCGGAGATTCGGAAGCGCAGGGACGCATAATGGGATGCGGTCGATTGTAAAAGAGCTTGGAACGACAGATTTCCCAAGAATACGGATTGGTACCGGGAAGAAAGACAAGGGAGATCTGATCCGCTTTGTAATTGGTGATTTTCAGGAAGATGAAAAAAAGATTGTAAAGGAAGCGGCCGAATTGGCTGCGGATGCTGCCGTTGCTATTGTAGAGCAGGGCATAGATCTTGCAATGAACCGATACAATACAAAGAAAAACAAGGGGAAGAATGAGTAAAAAAGAGTTTGCTGTTTTCTCAGGCGCCATGGAGAGCCGCGGCGCGTACTTAATTTCCCGGATGATCAGGGAGAAGAAGGGAAAGCATCTGATTTTAACGGCGACAGAAAGCCGCGCAAGAGCTTTGTCTGAGGATTTGTCTTTTTTCCTTCAGAGAGAGGTCCGCACGGTCCCCGGAGAGGATACCGTCTTTCTTAATTTTGAGGCGCGGAATCAAGATGTGCTTCTGGAAAGACTGCGGGCGGTTTCTGTGATTCAGAATGATCCGGATGCAGTGATCGTGGCGCCGGTCAGTGCGGCCCTCAAACCGATGATGCCGCATACAGATTTTGAGAAAAGCGAAATCTGTCTGTCTTTCGGGCAGGAAGTCGAAACGAAGACTCTTGTGGAGAGGATCCGCCGGCTCGGGTATGAACGGCGGAGCATGGTCGAAGAACCGGGAGAGTTCAGCATTCGGGGAGGAATTCTGGATATTTTTGCGCCGGATTCTAAAGATCCGTACCGGGTGGAATTTTTTGATACGGAAGTCGACTCGATCCGCACGTTTAATTTGGAGACGCAGCGCTCGATTGAAAACCGGAAGGAAATTGTCATCCGTCCTGCGCAGCAAATGCTGGCGGACGATAAAATGTTCCATCATGCGGCTGAAAAAATCCGGGAATTATATACACGGCAGTCTGAGAAACTGATTCGGGCGGGAAAAACGGACGCGGCTGAGAATCTTAAAAAAAGACGGGATGAGCTCTGCGAATACGTCGAGAATGTTTCGAATATCCAGCTTTTGGAAAATTACATACATTATTTTTATCCGGATACGGAATATCTTTGGGATTATCTTGGTCAGGGCACGCTGACGGTGGAGGATCCGGACCGGATTTCTGAATTTCTGGATACAAGAGAGAAAGAGGTCCGGCAGGATCTGGACGTGATGCTGGAGCGGGGAGAGATTGTTCCGGAGGATTACGTTTTGATCAAAGGCGAAAAAGATTTCCTGAAGGCGTATGAAATCCGTCCGCTTCTCGTTCTGATTCCTTTCCCGAAGGTGCTGAAAAACCTTCCGAAACCGGATGTGCAGACCGATTTTCAGAGCCGTCCGATAATGAATTTCAACGGGCATCTGGATCTTCTGGAGCATGAAATCCGGGAAGATCTGAGCCGAGGATATGAAGTGACGCTGGTTTCTTCTTCAAAGGAACGGCTGGAAAGCCTTCGGGAGCTGGCTGTCAATCAGGGCATTTCCGGAAGGCTCTCCTTCCGGGAGGGTTTTCTTTCTTCCGGTTTGGATTTTCCGGAGCAGAAAATCAGCTTCATCACGGACAGCAATATTTTCGGCACGAGAAAACAGAGCCGCAGGCGCCGCAAGAAAAGCAATTTAGGGCAGCAGCTGGAGAGTTTTACTGACCTTAAAGCCGGAGACTATGTGGTTCATGAAAACCACGGAATCGGTAAATTCCTGGGTGTTGTGCCGCTTATGGTGCAGGGCAAGAAAAAGGATTACCTGAAAATCAAATATGCGGGTTCCGATCTTCTGTATGTTCCCGTCGAGCAGTTTGACATTGTACAGAAATATATCGGTGCGGAAGGAAAATCTCCGAAGATTAATAAGCTTTCCGGAACAGAATGGAAACAGACAAAAGCAAGAGCCAAAGCCGCGATCGCGGATATGACGGATGAGCTCGTTCGTCTCTATGCGGAGCGGGAGATGGAAGAGGGATATGCGTTCGGTCCGGATCCCGTCTGGCAGGCTGAATTTGAGGACAGTTTCCCTTACGAAGAGACAAACGACCAGCTTCGGGCAATCCGGGACATAAAGGAAGACATGGAGAAGCCGGAGCCGATGGATCGGCTGCTCTGCGGAGATGTCGGCTTTGGGAAAACTGAAGTTGCGGCGCGGGCGATTTTTAAATGCCTGGCGGAGGGAAAACAGGCTGCACTTCTCGTCCCTACGACTCTGCTGGCAAACCAGCATTATTATACGCTCAGGTCCCGTTTCGAGCGGTTCCCTTTCCGCGTTGAAATGCTGTCCCGTTTCCGGACGGAAGAGGAGCAGAGGGATATTCTGGCAGGGGTAAAAAGCGGAGATGTGGATCTTCTGATTGGAACACACCGCATTCTTTCGTCGGATGTAAAATTCAAGGATCTGGGGCTTCTGGTTATTGATGAAGAGCAACGGTTCGGTGTAAAGCATAAGGAGAAAATCAAGGAACTCAAGAAGAACATAGATGTACTGACTTTGTCCGCGACGCCGATCCCGAGAACGCTGAATATGTCTTTGACGGGCATTAAAAAAATGAGCGTGATCGAGGAGCCGCCGGAGGAGCGGTATCCGGTGCAGACGTATGTTATGGAAGAAAGCGATGCGATGATCCGTGAAGTCATTCTCCGAGAGATGGATCGGGGTGGACAGACGTTTGTGGTTTACAACCGTGTGAGCGGAATCGGGCAGGTAGCGGAAAGAATCCAGCAGCTTGTGCCGGACGCCCGGATCGCGGTCGGGCATGGACGCATGAAAGAGCAGAATCTGGAAAACATCATGATGGATTTCATCGATGGCACCTATGATATCCTGGTTGCAACGACGATCATTGAGTCCGGGATAGATATTCCGAACGCGAATACTTTGATCGTCCTGAATGCGGATCATTTCGGCCTTTCTCAGCTCTATCAGCTTCGAGGAAGAGTCGGCCGGTCGAATCGAATTGCTTACGCGTATCTGATGTATCGGAAGGACAAAGTGCTGACTGAAACGTCTCAAAAGCGTCTTCAGGCGATCCGCGAGTTCACGGAATTCGGTTCGGGATTCAAAATAGCGATGCGGGATCTTCAGATCCGCGGCGCAGGGAATCTTTTGGGAAGCCAGCAAAGCGGACAAATGATGGCGATCGGATATGAGCTTTACTGCAAATTGGTGAACGAACAGGTTCGAAAACTGAAAGGCGAAATTCCGAAGGAAAAACCGGAGGAAACGAGAATCGAGCTTTCCGTCGCTGCGAATATTCCTGATTGGTATATCGATGATGAGACGCTGAAGATTGAAACCTACAAGAAAATTGCGAACACACTGACGGAGGAACAGGAAAACGACCTTCTGGATGAACTTACGGACCGGTATGGTGATGTGCCGAAAGAGACACGGAATCTGATAAAAATTTCCAGAATACGAAGTCTTGCCGAAGAAGATTCCGTTAGCCGTATTACGGAGGAAAATGGGAAGATCGTTTTCTACTTTGAGTCTCCGGATGCGATTGCACCGGAAGGAATTTTTTTGATTAACGAAGCGTTCGGATCCGGCGCTCTGGTTCATCTCGGTGCGAAGCCGTATATTCGTATACCGCTGAAAGCTTCTAAAAAACTGGACGATGCGCTTCTTGTGCTCGGGTTTGTGAAGAAGGGACGAACTTCAGGCCGAAAACATTTTACAAAGAAGGAGAGTGTGATAGAATAAACGTCGAATTATTGCACGAAAAGGCATATAGTCAGGTTTTTGTTTTTATTGCGCTGATGGAATAAGGGTATAACAGCCAGGTTAAGGGTATCGCATGGCAGAATCAAACGGGAACGACAGAAAATTTATTAAGGGCGCCGCAATTCTCGCGGCCGCTGGGTTGATTGTAAAAGTGCTGGGCGCAGTTTTCCGGATTCCTCTGGGAAACATGATCGGTGCGGAGGGGATGTCGTATTACGGGTCCGCATATACAATTTACAGTGTGCTGGTTGTAATGGCGACGGCGGGATTTCCGATTGCGATTTCCCGTATGGTATCGGAAAGAATCGGTAAGAAGGAATATAGGAACGCGCATGAGGTTTTTCGAGTTGCGATGTCTATCATGGCGGCCATAGGACTCGTGATGTTTGTGATCTGTTTCTTCGGCGCGGGATGGATTGCGGCCATGTTTAAGAATCCCGGATCGAAGGCGGCGATTCGGGCGCTTTCTCCGGCGCTCTTTGTCGTACCGCTCCTTTCGGCATTCCGGGGGTATTTTAACGGAAGGCAGAACATGAATCCTTCGGCTTTGTCGGAGATTATGGAGCAGCTTGTACGTCTTGTCGTAGGACTTGGCCTCGCGATGGTCCTTATGCGCAGTTCCGGCCGAATTATGGCTGCAGCCGGTGCTTCGTTCGGCGCTGCGGCAGGATCCATCGGCGGTTTTCTGATTATTTTCCTTATCTATCTGGTGAATCGGAAGGCGTTCCGCGCGAAAATCGAGCGCGGAAGCCAGAGAATGGACAGTCGGAAATTCCTGGCGAAAAGCATCATTTTGATCGCGGTTCCTATTATTATCGGAAGCGAGATCATGCCGATCATGAATTTTATCGATACGACGCTGATTATGCGTGTCCTTCAGAATACAGGATGGACGGTAAAACAGTCCAAGTATCTTTATGGTATTCTGAATGGCTTCACGACTCCGCTGATCGGCTTTCCGCAGTTCATAACACAGGCGGTGACGATCAGTCTGGTTCCTGCGGTTGCGCGGGATTTCCATTCGGGAAGGCTGGACGCGTCGCATGATACGATTCGGCTGGGGTACCGGACGACAATGATCATGGCATTTCCCTGTGCGCTCGGCTTGTTCTTCCTCGCGGAGCCGATTCTGAAGCTCCTTTACTTCGCACAGCCAAAGACATGCGCGGATGCCAAAGTTACTTTAATGGTGCAGGCGGTCGGCGTCATTTTCCTCGCGTTGATGCAGACATCGACAAGCATTCTGCAGGCGATCGGAAAGCAGACGCTTCCGGTACGGAATCTTTTGATTGCCTGCGTGGCGAAGCTGTTTTTGACATATCTCCTTGTCGGAGTGCATGCGATTAATGTGAATGGAGCGGCGATCGGAACGGATGCCGCGTACTTTATTGCGATGACGCTGGATCTTCTTGCGGTCCGGAAATATTCCGGCGCCAGAATCAATGCAGATCTCACATTTGTCCGGCCGTTCTTCGCGTCACTGGGTATGGGAATTTGTGCGTTGGGAGTGTTTAAGGGGGTTTCGGCGCTGCTTTCATCTCATGCGGGTCCGATGATGGTGAACATGGCTGCAACGCTTGCCGGCGTACTTGCAGCGGTGATTGTATATGTGATTTTGATCTTTGCCTTGAAAGCAATTACATTGGAAGAACTCCGTACATTCCCGAAAGGTGATAAGCTTGCGAAGATTGCGTCGCGCTTTGTCAAATAAGGGATTTTTGGCTTGACTTCAAATAGTGTAAATGCCATAATATCATTACAGTTTGCTTATTCAGAAGGGCATTTAGATGCGCCTTGCGGTATTCCGTCGCAGAGTGCGTTCCAGTTCTTTGAATAGTAACTATATTAGAGGAGGATACTGAACATGAATAAGGCGGAATTAGTAGCTGTAGTTGCTGAAAAAACAAACTTCACGAAGAAGGATGCGGAGATCGCTGTGAACGCTCTGTTCCAGTCCATTGAAGAGGCTCTTGTGAAGGGTGAGAAAGTGCAGCTGATCGGTTTTGGAACATTTGAGACTAGAGAGAGAAAGGCTCGTCAGGGCAGAAATCCGAGAAAACCAGAGGAAGTAATTGATATTCCTGCATCGAAAGCACCGGTATTTAAGGCTGGTAAAGGTCTTAAGGATGCAGTTAATAAATAAATTCCCCGAGTTCTGATTTGAATTTCTGAGACGGTCTTTCGGCCGTCTTTTTTATTAGCTGCTGGAATTTAAATGTTCCGCAGAGCTTTTGTACAGCAGAAATTTAGACTGCGTTAGAATGCGATCGTAATATAGTAATACATAATACAGTGATACAGTAATAAAGAAGAAATTAGTGCAGAATGCGAATTGATAAATATTTAAAAAACGCTCGAATTATCAAAAGAAGGACCGTTGCGAAAGAAGCCTGTGAACAGGAACGGGTTACATTAAATGGCAAAACAGCGAAACCCGGCGCTGAAGTGGAAGCCGGCGATGTTATTCATATTGAATTCGGAACGGGGTCTCTTACTGTGAAAGTCCTCCAGACACCGAATACGGTGCGGAAAGAAGATGCGGACAGCCTGTATGAGGTGATTTCCTGAAAAAACGTTGATTTTTAGCGGAATCTAATTGATCAACGATCATCGGAAATCGTTTTCTGAGCGGCATCGTACAAGAACAAGGCAGGGGTCTGGTGCTTTTGTAAAGAAAAAATCAAAAAAAGTAAAAAAAACACTTGCAAAGAATTTCCGAAAGAGTATAATAATGAAGTCGCCTGATGAGGGCGGCGCCGCGGAAGCGGCTGAACCTAGAAAAATCCATAGATTAGGAAACTAGTCGTCAAAGAGTTTCTCGTTTAAGAGGAACAAAAAGACGAACACCATCAAGTAGATGGGTTCTTAGACAATTTCCGAAAACAGTAATTCAAAAGATTACGAAGCAGAACGTTAGCGTTCTGACACAGGAAAGACAATTTTGGATGAAAGCTTCCCGTGAGGGAAGAT
>JAQXNW010000042.1 GCA_029098205.1 Eubacteriales bacterium
GAGTCCGTGATTTTTTCAATGCAGACCTTTGTTGTAAAACTCGCGTCGGGACTTGCCGCGTTCATCGCGTCCATCACACTGGGCGTTCTGAATCTTTCTTCGGGGCAGACAAAGGTTTCCGAGCAGACGGTTGATTTCGCGTCGGATGTCCTCGCGTCTCAGAAAATGGGTCTTCGGATGGTGATGACGCTTCTTCCGATCGCGGGGCTTATCATCGCGTTCTATTGGTTTCGGAAGAAATATTTCCTGTCGGATGAGAAGGTCGAGGAGCTTTCTGCGGAGGTCGCGGCGCTTCGGGAAGAGGAACTTTCGAAAGAAGAGGAGAATCAGAAGTGATCCGGATTCTGAACGAGTCGGTTTTCTGTCTGGAGACAAAGAATACGGCGTATCTGTTTCAAAAGCTTCCGTCCGGCCATCTGGAGCACCTGTATTACGGAGCTTCCGTCGGTCACGTGACGGAAGAAGATGCAAGGGCTCTTTCTGAGAATCGAGGCTGCGAAACGGGAAATATGATATCGTATAGCCAGGAGCAGAAGTCGCTCCTTCTCGAGGATACCTGTCTTGAGATGTCTTCGGAAGGCAAAGGGGATATCCGGGAGCCGTCCGTTGAAATCGTGCATGCGGACGGGAGCCGGACATCGGATTTTCTGTTTGAAAGCGCGGAAATCCTGGAAGAAAAAGCTCCGTATACGGATCTTCCCGGGTCGTACGGCATGGAGCCGAACAATCATCTTCTCGTGACGCTTCGGGATTCTTCGTATTCTCTTAAGCTGGAGCTTCATTATTATGTCTATGAGGAAGAGGATGTCATCTGCCGAAGCAGCCGTCTTGTGAATGAAAGCAATGAAAAAATCCGGCTCGAGCGGCTGATGAGCAGTTCGTTCGATCTTCGGGGAAGCGGATACGGCGTCACATCGTTCACCGGAGCCTGGGCGAAGGAAATGAACCGGAAGGATGTAATTGTCCGGGTAGGAAAATATGAGATTTCTTCCTTTGCCGGGGCGTCCTCGAACCGCGCGAATCCGTTTGTCATGATCCATGAGCCGGGAGCGGGCGAGACTTTTGGAAGCTGTATCGGCATGAACCTGATCTACAGCGGAAACCACGCGGAAATTGCCGAGGTGAGCCCGCACGGGAAAACGAGGATCATGACCGGGATCAATCCCAGGGGATTTTCGTTTCTTCTTTCACCGGGCGATGTATTTCAGGCGCCGGAGGCGGTTCTGACGTTTTCGGACTCCGGCTTTCGGATGCTCAGCCAGAATATGCATGCGTTTATCCGGGAGCATATCGTACGGGGAGAATGGAAGAAAAAACCAAGGCCGGTGCTTATTAACAGCTGGGAAGCTTCGTATTTCAAGTTTAACGAAAGAAAGCTTCTCCGGCTCGCGAAGGCGGCCAAAGGCCTTGGAATAGAGCTTTTCGTCCTGGATGACGGCTGGTTCGGGCAGAGAAATGACGACAGCCATTCCTTGGGAGACTGGACGGAGAACCGGAAAAAACTTCCGGACGGGCTTTCCGGGCTCAGCCGGAAAATCCGCAAAATGGGAATGGAATTCGGAATCTGGGTTGAGCCGGAGATGGTCAATCAGGACAGCGATCTTTACCGGGCACATCCGGACTGGGTTCTTCAGATTCCGGGGAAGCCGCATTCCGAAGGGCGGAATCAGAGAATTCTGGATCTTACGAATCCGGAGGTTGTGGATTACCTTACGGAAACGATGCGGCGCGTATTTCAAAGTGCGGAAATTTCCTATGTGAAATGGGATATGAACCGGATTTTCTCCGACGCCTTTTCGCCGTACCTTCCGGCGGAGCAGCAGGGAGAAGTTTTCCATCGGTATATTCTCGGCCTTTACCGGCTTATGGACAGGCTGACAAAGGAATTTCCGATGATCCTTTTCGAAGGCTGCGCAGCGGGCGGATGCCGGTTTGATCTGGGAATTCTCTGCTATTTCCCGCAGATCTGGGCAAGCGACAACACAGACCCGATCTGCCGGGCCGGCATACAGGAAGGGTACAGCTTCGGCTATCCTTTGTCGGTTCTTTCTTCCCATGTTTCCGCAAGCCCGAATCACCAGACACTCCGGAAAACTTCACTCTATACGAGGTTCGCGGTTTCCTGCTTCGGTCTTCTCGGGTATGAGCTCAATCTTCCGGATTTCACGAAAAAGGAGAAGGAAGAAGTCCGGCGGCAGATCGCCTGGTACAAGAAATGGCGGGAGGTTCTCCAGAACGGAACCTTCTACAGGCTGACCGAAAGCGCTTCTGCCGGAGATCTTCTTGGGATCGGATATTCAGATGGATCAGGATACTTGGACAGAATTCCGGCGGAATACCAATGGATGCTGGTGTCAGAGGACCGGAAGAAGGCGCTGGGACTCACGCTTCAGACGCTGGTCCGTCCGAATGTGCAGGTTCACAGGCTCCGGGCAGCGGGACTGGATCCTGAAGGGCGGTATTCACTACGGAATCTTGAGCGTCAGGAGGATATCCGGAGATTTGGAGACTTGATAAATACAGAGGCGCCGGTTCATATCCGCCCGGGATCGCTGGCGGAGAAGGCGGCCGCTAAATTCGTGAAGCTGGATGGAGAAAAAGAAAGATATTCGAATCTTTTCGGAGCTCTTCTGATGAATGGCGGCGTTTCTTTGACCAGCTCCTATACCGGAACCGGGATCGGAGAGAACGTGCGGGTTTATCAGGATTTCGACTCCAGACTGTACGTGATCGAATCGGAAACATCCGGAAGCAGCTTGGAGAAGCCGCAGCGGGATTCCGCGGAAGTTTATGCGGATTCGGCCGGCAAAAATATTAATGAAAGCGAAAAGACGAGTGCTGAAAATGACGAAGAATGAAGGAAAAGAGATTGTCAACCGACTGTTTCAGGAGCATTTCGGATGCATCAGCAAGAGCGGATCCGGCGTTTTTTTCGCGCCGGGGCGCATCAATCTGATCGGGGAACATACGGATTATAACGGAGGGCATGTGCTTCCATGCGCGGTTTCCTTAGGAACATACGGCCTGTTTCAGAGGCGGTCCGACCGAAAGCTTCGGTTTTATTCCGGAAATGAACCTGGCGCAGGCGTAATTGAAACATCGCTGGACGAGCTTCAGCCGGACAGAAGGTTCGGCTGGGCGGAATACCCGAAAGGCGTGCTCTGGGCGATGAAAGAAGAGGGTTTTCCGATCGAAACGGGCTTTGACATGGCGATATACGGCGATCTTCCGGGAGGTGCCGGACTTTCTTCTTCTGCGTCTCTGGAAATTCTGACCGGATTCGCGGTCCGGGGGCTTTTCGATCTGGATATTTCAGATATCAAGCTTGCGCTTCTTGGGCAGAAAGCCGAAAATGAATACTGCGGCGTCCGCTCCGGAATCATGGACCAGTTTGCGTCTGCGCTTGGAAGAAAAGATCATGCGATCTTTCTTAATACAGCGGATCTTTCGTATCAGTATGTGCCGATTCGTCTTCCGGGAGCAAAAATCGTCATCAGCAATACAAACCGGAAGCACAAGCTGGCGGATTCCGTCTATAACGAGAGGCGGCGGGAATGCCAGGAAGCGCTGGACCAGCTTAAGAAAGCAGTAAACATACAGAATCTCTGTGATCTTACGCCGGAGGAATTCGAACAGCACCGGGGCGTTATTCAGGATCCGGTTCTGAAAAAACGCGCAAGGCATGTGGTTTATGAGAATGCGCGAACGCTGGAAGCGGCAAAGGCGCTGAAAAAAGGAAACATCTCGCGGTTTGGCGGGCTTATGAACGAAGCGCACGAATCGATGCGGCGGGATTATGAAGCGACGGGCATAGAACTGGATACGCTTCAGGAGGAGGCTTTGAAAATTCCGGGCGTCATCGGTTCCCGCATGACAGGCGCGGGGTTCGGCGGATGCACGGTTTCGATCGCAGAGGACTCTTCGATCGACCGGTTCATTCAGGAGGTCGGAGATGCGTATTTGAAAGAGATCGGATATGCCGCGGATTTCTATATCGCGGAGATTGGATCCGGTCCCAGAAGACTTTGACCGGAAGGAGAGCGAAGATGGATGTGCAGCAGGCGGTGACAAAGCTGGCCGCGTACGCGCTTGCAGCGGGGCTGATCGAAAAAGAGGATATCATATATATCGCGAACGGACTTCTTAAGGAAATGGCGATGGACTCATGGAATGGAACCAAAGAGGAAGTCATCTTGTGCGCTGAGGAGATGCAGAGCGCGGAAGAAGGATCGATCGAAGACGGTTCTCTTCTGGAAGAACTTCTGAATGCGTTGACGGACGACGCGGTGCTGCGGGGCCTTGCAGGAGGTGAAAGCAGCGTATACCGCGATTTGTTCGATACGCGTCTTATGGGCGTGCTTACTCCTCGTCCGAGCCAGATCATCCGGAAGTTCCGTTCGCTTTACGCCGAGAATCCGAAGTGCGCGACGGACTGGTTCTATGCTTTTTCCTGCCGTACCAACGACATCCGGAAATCCCGCGTGAACCGTGACCTTAAATGGAAGACCGCGACCGAATATGGGGAGCTTGACATTACAATTAACCGTTCGAAGCCGGAAAAGGATCCGAAAGCGATTGCCGCCGCCGGCCGCGCGAAGGCGGCCGGTTATCCGAAATGCGCGCTTTGTCCGGAAAATGAAGGGTACGCGGGGAGACTGGATCATCCGGCGAGAGAGAATCATCGGATCATTCCGCTTTTGATTGGCGGAGAGCCATGGGGATTTCAGTATTCGCCGTATGTCTATTACAACGAACATTGCATCGTTCTGAACGACCGGCATGTGCCGATGAAAATCGAGGGAAAGACCTTCGAACGGCTGTTCGATTTCGTGCAGCAGTTTCCGCATTATTTCGTCGGATCGAACGCGGATCTTCCGATCGTCGGCGGATCGATCCTGAGCCACGATCATTTTCAGGGCGGGCGGTATACGTTTGCGATGGAGAAAGCGTCGGTCGAGCAGGCGCTCTCATTCCGGGACTTTCCGGACGTTTCTGCGGGAATTCTGAAATGGCCGATGTCTGTAATCCGGATTTCCGGGGAAAATACAGAGCGTCTTTCTGAGCTTGCGGGTAGAATCCTCACTGCATGGCGCAGTTATACAGATGAATCGGCATTCGTGTTTGCATGGACAAAGGGCGAGCCGCACAGTACGGTTACGCCGATTGCGAGAAAAAGAGAAGACTTGTTCGAGCTCGATCTCGTACTTCGAAATAACATTACGACGGAAGAACACCCGCTTGGGGTTTTTCATCCGCACGCGGATCTTCACCATATCAAGAAAGAAAACATCGGGCTGATCGAAGTGATGGGGCTTGCGGTTCTTCCTGCACGGCTTGAGCAGGAGATGGAGAAGCTGAAGGACGCGGTCCTTTCGGCGAAGAATTCCGGAGTTGCAAATGAAGAGATTCTATCGGTTCTTCGGGCGGATCCGGTTCTTTCGAAGCACGCGGACTGGGCGGGAGAGCTTTTGAAGACACATCCGGAGATAAACTCGGAAAACATCGATGAAATTCTAAAGGCCGGGATCGGGGAGACGTTTGTCCGTGTTCTGGAGGACGCAGGCGTATTCAAGAGAACCCCGGAAGGAAAGCGCGCTTTTCTTCGGTTTATCCGGGCAGCAGGCGGAGAATTCGTCCTTTAATAAAAAGGCTTTCAGAATTTCTCCGGACTTTGAAACTATGAAGTGACCGAGGCTGTTTTTATATGGTCGAGAACGATGGCCAGTATGTAAGGAGTGCCCAGGACAGAACGCTCATCAGGGCGATGACCATAATACTCATCCAAACGCCTTTCTTCAGCATAAAGCGCGGCTTTAATCCGTATCCGACTGGAATCGCGCGGATGGAAGTCGGCAGCATGTACGAGAGGTTTACGCCGATCGACGCGATATAGATGTATGGGATCGGGTTAAGTCCTGCACCTTCCGGAATTGCTCCGTCCGATATCACTGATGCCGATGCTTCGCAGCATGGATACCGCGATGGGTGTGATGGCGGCGCATACGACCGCGTTTGGAAGAACGGTTGAGAGCGCGGTGGAAAGAAGAAACCAGAACGCGATCTGATGGCGGAGATCACTTCCGATCAGAAGCAGGAACCGGGACGCGATCCGTCTGTCCAGTCCGATATCTTCCCAAGTCGCTGTGATGATGGATGCGCCCAGCAGAAGAAGGATGGTTTCACTTGCGTAATTTGCGATGACGAGCGACATATCAGCCATCTGAAATACCGCGTTTACCGCGATCGGAAGAAAAGCCGTCACACCGAAATCCACCGGCGCGGTGATCCACCAGTACGACATCCAGAATACGAGGCCGGCTGACCCGCGGGAAGTCGCGGTAGAGAAGAAGGAAGAAGGAAGTAAATATAGGCATAGAATAAAAGCGGACCGATTAAAAGATGTATCAGACGGACGCGTCCGCTGCTTTTAATAGGCTTTGCAGAGGGGGGCGTCAGTGCTTTGGAATGACCCTGTTTATTTATTTCGTTCGGCATAGATGCTCCTTTCTGTTTTTATTTTCAGTTCTGCAATTTTTCGATTATCCGTTGGATTCGGAAGCTTCGCCTGTTTTTTCGGTTTCGGAAGAGGAAATAAGTTCCTGGGTGCGGAGCTTCAGATATTTTCTCTCCATGGAGAGAACGCTGCTGTCCCAGCTTTCATAGCCCTCCTGGCCGCGGTGATCCGTGAGGTCGAAGTTTTTGGATAAATACTTTGAGATATATCTCGTGAAGATCTGCGCGCCGGTATAGTTAAGATGCTTCGAATCCAGAAAATCTTGGCTCCAGTCCAGCCCGAGGTCATTGGAAAGCTCCTCAGTGTTGAAGTCAAAGGTTTTGAATCCGGCGTCCTGAATGATCTGCATGTATCGGTTCATCACCTTCTGGTCATCCTCTGATATGGAGTAGGGCGATGAAACGAAAATGACGGTCTGATCCAGGGTTTCGCAGTAAGAGAGAAGATCCTCGAGGATCGACTCCTGTTCTTTGCCCGCCTTCCCGATCTCATCTGTATAGGCTGGCTCGGTGAGAGACGTTGACTCGAGGCTCCGCGTCGTAAACTGAAATCCCTTGTATTTATTGATCGACGAAAAATCCTGGAAATCGGACAGCGTAAAGTCATCATTCCAGCGGTTATGATAAAGAAGAAATGAAAAATAATACCAGCTCTTTGTGTACGGAATGTCCGCGCCCAGATCTTTGAAATAGGTGAGGTCGGAATTGATCGCCTCGAAATATGCCGGGATTAAAGACTGCGCGTGCATTGCGGAGCCGGATCCCGTGCAGGGGCAGGTTCCCAGGTTTTTTGTGTCAGCTGCGGAGGGCAAAGATGAATTCCCGATCCGTAAATTCAGAGAGTTTCTTAAGGCGCATATCGACAGCAATAAAGTGCCAAAGATCGTGGATATCATAGATGAAATTCCCCGTGCGGAAAACGGGAAAATACAGCGCGGGAAGCTTCGAAGCCTTGCGGCCTCCGGCCGAAAATAAAGAATTCAACAGAAAAAGGAAGGATCATTCGTCTGAAATTTTAAGGAAATTTCTGTCTGCTAAATGAAAAGTTAAAATATTAATGATATA
>JAQXNW010000043.1 GCA_029098205.1 Eubacteriales bacterium
GCATTTCCGTCATCCGACGTTCGCAGGACAACCCTCTTATGGACGAGCTGTTTCAGGGACTTCTGAAGGGGCGCGAGCACGAGCTTCTTCATGTTGACTATTTGAAAGGCAAAGAATCGACGAAAGCATAGCGCCGATGCAAAGTCAAAAGCTGAAAACCCGCCGGAGACCAGGTGCCCCGGCGGGTTTTCCATACCGCTGTTTTCAATATTTATCGTTTAAAAGCGATTGATTTTTTCTAAACAGAATCCTATCTCTTGTTGGACTGTCTCCAGATTCCCATCTTCTCGGCATTCTGAATCAGTTCGTCCCGGAAATCCGGATGCGCAAGGCCGATGATGCCTTCCGCTCTCTGCCAGGTTGTCTTTCCCTTGCAGTTAAACATACCGTATTCCGTAACCAGATACTGCGGATTCGCTCTTGTGTCGGTTACGCAGCTGCCCGGATCCAGAATCGGCTTAATTCTGGAATGCGTTACGCCCTTCTTGTCTGTGAAGGTGGACGATGCCGCAATGAAGCTCTTTCCACCGTTCGAAAGATAAGCGCCCATTACGAAATCAAGCTGTCCGCCCGCTCCGGAAATCTGACGGTATCCGGCGGTTTCCGCGTTCACCTGCCCGTAAAGGTCGAGGTCCACCGCATTATTGATCGAAATGAAGTTATCAATGGAAGAAATCGTTCCGATGTCATTTACATAGTTTACCGGCATGTTAAGACACTCCGGATTCTCATCGAGGAAGTCCAGGAGCTTCTGTGTTCCGGAAGCAAAGGCGTATACCTGCTTATACGGCTGGATCTTCTTCTTCGCTCCGGTGATTTTCCCTTTCAGAGACAGTTCAACGAACGCGTCGACGTACATTTCTGTATGGACAGAAAGATCCTTAAGATCCGACTCTCCGATCAAGGTGCCGACGGTGTTCGGCATCCCGCCGATGCCAAGCTGGAGGCATGCGCCATTCGGAATTTCATTTACGATCTTCTCCGCGATGATCTTGTCGACCTCCGATGCCGGACCCGGTTCCGGAAGCGTCGGAATCGGACGTTTGCCGCCTTCTACGATCATGTCTACATCCGAAATATGAACAGCCTCGCAGATTCCGTAGCATTTCGGCATCGTCGGATTCACTTCCACGATGACGGTCTTCGCCTGATGAATTACTTCCAGCTGATGGGAAGCGTTCGGTCCGAAATTAAAATATCCATGCTTATCCATCGGCGTAACCTGCAGCATGGCTACATCCGGCGGATTCTCCATATCCCGGTAATAATACGGAACCTCCGAGTAACGAACCGGCGAGAAGAATACGAAGCCATCCTTCACCGCTTTCCGGTCAACGCCCGAAAGGAACCAGGAATTCCAGGTAAAATGATCCTTCGCATTTTCCACATCGAAAATCGCAGGCCTGCGCATTATAATTCCGTTACGGATATTGACATCGGTAAGCTCCGGCATTCTCTTCGCCAAAGCCTCATCCAGCACGTCCACCGTTCCGTTTACCCATCCGTAATCGACCCAGTCGCCGGATTTAATCACCTTCACGGCCTCTTCCGGCGTCGTAAGCTTATCGGCGTATTCCTTCTGATAATCCATTCTGTCCTCCTATGCCAAATCCCTGCCGCAAAAACCATTCCGCCTGTTTTTCACCGCAGTGGTCTGCACAACAAACCATGAAACATCTTAAATGTCAAATAATTGTCAATAGTCTTATTTTACCATCGAGCTGAGATACAGTCAATCCTTCGCCCGAAAAGCCCGCACTGCCTCAGAAAGATTTCGGGCGCCCAGAAGCTGAATGCCCAGAGCCCCTCCGGATTTTCGGATCTGCTCCGCATTCCGCTCCGGAAGAATGATTTTCTTATATCCAAGCCTTCCCGCTTCCTGCGCGATTTTCGCGGCACCCGCGACCGACCGGAGCGATCCGGTCAGCCCGACCTCGCCGATCGCAATTGTCCGATCTTCGGAAACAAAATTATATACCGACGAAAAGATCGCAAGCGCAACTCCCAGATCCACAGACGTGCTGTCCGGACGGAGCCCGCCGACAACATTCACGTAGACATCCTCATTGAGAAGCGACAGACCGACTCTCTTTTCCAGCACCGCGATAATCATGCTGAGCCGCTGATAATCAATGCCGACCGACGTCCGGCGGGCGAAACCGACATTCGCCTTTGCCGTGAGCGCCTGCACCTCCAGAAGCACCGTCCGGCTTCCTTCATAAACCGCGGTAATAACGGAGCCTTCTGCCCGCTCCGCGGAATTTTCAAGAAAACTCGCCGACAGATTGTTGATCTCGACCAATCCGCTTTGTTCCATGCGGAATGCGCCGATCTCACTGGTCGTACCGAAACGGTTTTTAAATGCCCGGAGAATCCGGATCTCCTGATCCCGTTCGCCTGAAAAATTCAGGACACAGTCCACAAGATGCTCCACAATTTTCGGTCCTGCCAGATCTCCGCTCTTTGTAACATGAGCAACAATAAAAACCGGAATATTTCCGGTTTTCCCGATCTTCATAAGGATTCCCCCGCAAGCGCGGACCTGCGAAACACTTCCCGGCGCCGAATCCAGCGCCGACGTGTACATCGTCTGAATGGAATCAATGATCAGAAATCCCGGCTTCAGATTCCGGCAGGCCTCTTCCACCTGGTCCAAATCCGTCTCCGCCATTACGTATAAAGAATCCGGCAGATTCGGAGCCACCCGGTCAGCGCGC
Organism: Eubacteriales bacterium; assembly: GCA_029098205.1. GTDB lineage: Bacteria > Bacillota > Clostridia > Peptostreptococcales > Anaerovoracaceae > Aminicella. The sequence continues at coordinate 2,718 of JAQXNW010000043.1, forward strand.
ATTCGGATCTGCTGCTCCGATTCCTCTCCGGAAACATATAGAACCGTCTCGCCTCCTGCCGCGATGCGGGCCGCCGCCTGAACAATCAGCGTTGACTTCCCGATACCCGGCTCTCCTGAAATCAAGGTCAAAGACCCCGGCACAAGTCCGCCGCCTAACACCCGATCCAGTTCCCCGATTCCGGTGCGGATTCTCTTTCGTTCCGCCGATCCGACATCCCGAAGCGGAACCGGTTTTGAGGACAGACGCCCGATGCTTCCGCGCCCCCGCGCATCCTCTCCACTCTCCGAGGGCACCGTTTCTTCCACCATCGAATTCCAGGCTCCGCAGATGCAGCGCCCAAGATATTTCGGGCTTTCATATCCGCATTCCTGGCAGACCCAGACCGTCTTTCTCGCTTTTTTCGCCATTCGTTTTCCTTATCTGTTTCACAAAAACAGCATAGAGGCAGCCCCGCCGGACTGCCCCCTGCCGTATTGGAAATTGTTCCGCACTCTTTTAAAAAGCGATGCCGCTTATGAAATAAAAAGAGCACGTTGGAACGTTCTTGAATATACCGCCGCTCTCCCCCCGCGGAAAGCGTTCACGATTCTAAAAAAAGTCTTTCTTATGCCTTTTTTGCATGCTCTTCAATGATCTTGTCCTGAATCGCTTTCGGAACGTCCGCATAGCTGTTAAATTCCATCGTGAACGAACCCTTGCCCTGCGTCATGGCGCGAAGACCCAGCGCATAGTCAAAGAGCTCCGCCTGCGGCACAACCGCGATCAGCTTCTGGGATCCGTCTGCCTGCGGCTCCATGCCGAGAATCCTTCCGCGCCGTTTGGTCAGATCGCCCATGACATCGCCTGTCGAATCGTTCGGCACATTAATTTCAAGTTTCATGATCGGCTCCAGCAGAACCGGCTTCGCTTCCTGAATGCCCTTCTTAAATGCAAGGGAAGCGGCAATCTTGAAAGAAACCTCGTTTGAATCGACTTCATGATACGATCCGTCGTACAGAACCGCTTTCACGCCCTGCACCCTGCAGCCGGCCAGAGGTCCCTTCTCCATGCATTCACGGAGTCCCTTCTCGACTGCCGGAATATAGTTTTTCGGAATCGCGCCGCCGAAGATTTCCTCGCTGAATTCAAAATCCTGATCCGACGGCGAAAAACGAATCCACACGTCTCCGTACTGACCCGCGCCTCCGGATTGTTTCTTATGCTTGCCCTGCACATCGGACGTCCCGCGGATGGTCTCCCGATACGCGATTTTCTGAGGAACGATGTTTACATCCACGCCGAACCGATCCTTCAGCTTCGCCAGAATGACATTCAGCTGAATATCGCCCTGTCCGCCGATCAAGGTCTGATGCGTTTCCGAATTCCGTTCTACAACAAAGCTCGGGTCTTCCTCGTGAAGCCGGTTAAGACCGGTTCCCATCTTTTCTTCGTCATTCTTATCCTTCGGCTCGATCGCCAGATAGTAGCACGGTTTCGGGAAGTCGATCGGCATGTAGCGGACCAGATGTGCCGGATCACAGAGCGTATCGCTTGTTTTCGCAGTCTGAAGCTTCGCGACCGCCGCAATATCTCCCGCTTCCGCGTAATTCAGCTCTACCTGCTGCTTCCCTCGGAGGAAGAACAGCTTGCCGATTTTCTCCGTCTTATCGACACGTTCATTATATACCTCATCCCCGGCGTTCAGTTTTCCGGTGATTACTTTCAAAATAGAGATTTTCCCGACGAACGGGTCAACGATCGTCTTGAAAATAAAGGCGGACATCGGCGCGTCCGTAACGCTCATCACTTCAATCGGATTGTTGTCGCTGTCAATTGCCGGATACGGACCGTGCTCCAGCGGCGTCGGAACATACGCAAGAAGAACATCCAGAAGTCCCTCCACGCCCTGCCCGATGCTGAAGGCCGACGAGCAGACCGGAACGATTTCACCGGCCGAAATCCCCTTCACGAGGCCGTCCCGGATTTCCTCATCCGTGAATTCCTCTCCTTCGAAGTATTTCTCCATCAGCTCATCGTCGGAGCTTGCGATCGCTTCCTTAAGATCGTCGTCGATATCCGCGGACAAAGGCCAGCTCAGCGGAACCAGCGCGCTTCCGAATCTTTCCTTCAGTTCATCGAACGTCTTGAAAAAGTCGAATTCGTCCTTATCTCTCTTATTAATTACAATAAATCTAGGCGTATGATGCCGTTCGCAGCTTTTCCATGCCTGCTCGGTGCCGACCTGAATTCCAGCGCCCGCGTCGATCATGATGACCGCAGCTCCGGCTACGGAAAGCGCCTCATCGACTTCTCCGACGAAATCCGGATATCCCGGCGTGTCGATGAAATTGATTTTGCTTCCCTTCCATTCAATCGGCACGATGGATGTATTGATGGAATACCCTCTCTCGATCTCCATCTTATCGTAGTCGGAAACCGTATTTCCGTCCTCGACGCGTCCGAGTTTCTTCGTAACGCCGGTCGCAAGCAGCGCCGATTCCAGGAATGTGGTCTTTCCGCTGCCGCCATGTCCGAGAAGCGCAATATTTCTGATGTTTTTACTGGTATACCCTTTCATTCAAGTATCCTCCTAAAAAATATATTTTGAGAAGAGAGAATAAACCGGTCTCTCTTCTAAAGCTCTTAGTGAATGCGGAAAATTCAAGGCTTTCCGGACAGTCTGTACAGAATATCCGATGAAGCGGAGCATCCCCGCCAACGCTTTCATTATATCAAAAGCAGAAACCAGCGACAACATCGGATTCAAAATAATCAGAGGATTTTGCACAATTGCAATCTTCGTACAATCCATCTGACGAACAAAGCACACAAAAAAAGAGAAGACTTTCGTCTTCCCTTCGTTTTACTGTGTTCTGAAACTTCTCTAAAAAGAAGTGACAAAGACATCTGTTTTCAATGGATTAAGACTGGATCAGGTTCCTAAAACTCCGCATTCTTCGGCGTCCTCGGGAACGGCTGCACGTCCCGGATATTTCCCATGCCGGTCGCGTACATGATCATCCGTTCAAAGCCGAGTCCGAATCCAGCGTGCCTCGCATCGCCGTACTTCCGGAGATTCAGATACCACCAGTATCCCGACATGTCCATGCCCAGCTCTTCAACTCTGGCATTCAGAAGATCGAGCCGCTCTTCTCTTTCCGATCCGCCGATGATTTCCCCAATCCCTGGAACCAGAAGATCCGCCGCGCCGACTGTCTTCCCATCGTCATTTTGCCGCATATAGAACGCCTTGATGTCCTTCGGGTAATCCGTGACGAAAATCGGCTTTTTGAAAACCTGCTCCGTCAGATAGCGTTCATGCTCCGTCTGAAGGTCAATTCCCCATTCCACCGGATATTTGAATGTCTTTCCGCACTTCTCAAGAATATCAATCGCCTTCGTATAGGACACACGGTCGAAATCCGATCCCGCGACATGCTGCAGACGGTCCAGAAGACCTTTGTCGATGAATTTATTGAAGAACTCCATCTCGGCCGGAGCCTTCTCCATAACATAGTTCAGAATGTATTTCACCATCCGCTCCGCGAGATCCATATCGTCCTCGAGATCCGCGAACGCGATTTCCGGCTCGATCATCCAGAATTCCGACGCGTGGCGGGTCGTATACGATTCCTCCGCACGGAATGTCGGTCCGAACGTATAAACATTCCGGAACGCCAAAGCGAAGATTTCCGCTTCCAGCTGTCCGCTCACCGTAAGATTCGTTTCTTTCCCGAAAAAGTCCTGTGAAAAATCGACCGATCCGTCCTCCTTCAGCGGCGGGTTCTTCGGATCCAGCGTCGTCACGCGGAACATCTCTCCCGCGCCCTCCGCGTCGCTTCCGGTGATCAGCGGCGTATGAACATAGACAAAGCCCTGCTCCTGGAAGAATTTATGAATGGCGTACGCAATCAGGGAACGCACACGGAACACCGCCTGAAATGTATTGCTCCGCGGTCTGAGATAAGCGATTTCCCGAAGATATTCCATCGTATGCCGCTTGTTCTGCAGCGGATAATCCGGATCCGCCGCCGCTTCGATCACAATTTCATCCGCGTGAATTTCGAACGGCTGCTTGGCCTCCGGCGTCAGCACGAATTTCCCCGTAACCCGGAGCGCCGAAGACAAAGTCGCCGCAGCGATCTCCCGGAAGTTTTCCAGATGGTCCGCCTCATACACGATCTGAATCGGCCGGAAGCAGGTTCCATCCGAAAGATTGATAAATCCAAATTTGTTCGAGTTACGGTTCTGGCGAATCCATCCGCGTACGGTCACCTGTTTATCCGCATATTCTTCCGGGTGCTTTGCCAGCAGACGGATCTCCAAATCTTTCTCTTTCATCGCCTTATCTAATTCCCTTCTATTTAATGTAATATTTTTATGCGGACGGCCTGCGCCCACACCGCGTTCAAAGTTTTTCTATGTATCCGCGCATCTCTTTCTTATACGCTTCCACGCCGGGCTGACCAAACGGATTCACGCCCGAAAGCATCGCGCTGACCGCGCACTCCGTTTCAAAGAAATACAGAAGCTGACCGACGGTTTCTTCATTCCATTCCGGAACCGAAATCCGGATCACCGGCGTTCCCGCCGCCACATGCGCGTCGTAAACGCCCTTCTCCGCGCAGGCATTCAGCTGCTGCATCGTCTTCCCGGCAAACGGCTTCTTCGCGCTGTCCGGAATTCGAAGCGGCTCCCCGGTTTCTCCGGCCAGAAGGAACGTCTCGAAAAACTCAGGAGCGCCCTGCTGCAGGAACTGCCCCATAGAGTGGAGATCGCGCGAAAACATCAGGGAAGCCGGGAAAATCCCTTTCCCGTCCTTTCCTTCGCTCTCACCGAACAGCTGCTTCAGCCACTCTCCGAAATACGCCGCATACGGATCGAAAAATTCAAAGACTTCGATTCCCTTACCTGCTTCGCGGAGCTTCTGCCTTGTAATCGCATAGTCAAGGCCGTTCCCCTTAAAGCATTCCGGATCCGCGATTTCCTCCGCACCCCGCATCAGATTTCGGATATCAATACCGCTCACCGCGATCGGAAGAAGGCCGACCGGTGTCAAAACCGAATATCTTCCGCCGATATTTTCCGCCAGATCGAATACCTTCGACCCCTCTTTCTCTGCAAGATCGAACAGATAATTATGCCGATGCTCCGTAACGAAATACGTTCTCCCGGCAGCTTCCTCCGCACCGTATTTCTCCAGCATATATTCCCGGAAAATTCCATACGCGGACAAAGTCTCCGTCGTTGATCCCGACTTCGAAACAACGCAGAGCCCCAGATCTTTCCCTTCGATCTTTCGGAATATTTCCCTGAGATAGCGCGCGCTGAAGTTATATCCCGCGAACAGGACCTCGGTTCCGGATGTCCGGTCTCCCAGAAGATCGATCACCGCTTTCGCGCCCATGAACGAACCGCCCACGCCAAGGACCAGAAAAACGTCGCACGTCTTTCGAATCTTCTCCGCTGCAGACAAAACTTCTTCGATTTCCGACTCTCCCTCTTTCCCGGGATAAGCCGCCCATCCTGTGAAGTCCAGCTTTCCGCTCCAGATTTCAGAGAGCGCGTCCCAGGCCTCGCTTCTGCGGCTGGCCACATCTTCCGCGGATACTCCGCTGCATTCCAGATCTACTTGAATTTCCAAAACGACCCCCTCTTTCCATCCTATTTTTTCTGAATCGCAAGGAAAAATTCCCCATACGTGATCCAAGATCTTTTTTATTATATACCAAATAAACAGGGGATTGCATCCCTGATTTCTGTCGTTTTGCGGCTCCCTTTTCTCCATTCTCCTTATCTCTACTCTTAATATTCTCCCATTCACCCGGATGCATTCTCTGCCTCTGCTATTTCGTGCTAAAATGAAGAAAGAATCTCAAAAGGCTCCAAACCATAAGCCACGCCAAAAGACGCGGCGGACTCAGGCCCTGAAAAAGCCGTATCCATCATTCCGGAGCCTTCCCGTGTCATACATCCCGGAGCCTCTCTTTTATCAGGAGAAAAAGATCATGACAGAAAAAAAACAAAGCGAAAAAACGGAAGAACGTGCACGCGAAGCCGGCATTCTTCTTCCCGTATTTTCCCTGCCGTCTGCATATACGCAAGGCTGTTTCTCGGACGAAGCTTACCGCTTCGTCGATTTTCTATCGGATTCGGGAGTCCGCTGGTGGCAAATCCTGCCGCTGGAACCAGCCGACGAATGCTTTTCCCCTTACCGGCCGGAAAGCTGCTTCGCACTGGATCCCGCTTTCATTGACCCAAAAGGCCTCCTTCGCCGAGGATGGCTTACAGAAAATGAGTTTCAGGATATGAAAGCCGCGCTTTTTAAAGCACGCTGGCTTCCGGCGGACGGACCCGCATCCGCATCGCATCGGCTAAGTCTGTCCGAAGTGCGGAAAATACAGGAATCATATTTTCATATTGCCTATCAGCGATACACGGAGACTAAGAATTTCCAACCATTTTTCGACTTTATTACGGAAAACAAGGAATGGCTTCCGGACTTTGCCCTGTACCGGATTCTGAAAAAACGATGCGGCACCGGAAGATGGCAGGAATGGCCGGAGCCTTTTAAAAGCAGAACCCCGGACGGACTGGAACGGCTAAAAGAGGAATGCCAGGAAGAGTTCCTGTTCGAATGCTGGAAACAATACGTCGTGCGCACGGAGTGGGACCGTCTGCACCGCTATGTGAATAAGAAGGGCATCAGAATTCTCGGCGATCTTCCAATCTATGCCGCGGAAGACAGCAGCGACTGCTGGTCGCATCCGGAAATTTTCCAGCTGGATCCGGCATTCCGGCCTAAGCAGACCGCCGGCGTTCCTCCGGATTATTTTTCCGAAGACGGACAGCTCTGGGGAAATCCTCTGTACCGCTGGGAAAATCCAGACTGCACTTCCTGGTGGATCCGGCGATTCCGGGAGAAAGCCAGGATTTACGACTCAATTCGGATTGATCATTTCCGCGGGTTTGAAGCGTACTACGCTGTTCCGGCGGGAAAAACCGCGCGGGAAGGCCACTGGGAAAAAGGACCTGGGTTTCCATTCTTCCAGACGCTGTTTCAGTCCGGCATTCCAGACATCAAAAACCGCCTGATCGCGGAAGATCTCGGTTTCCTGACAGACGCTGTCCGGGAGCTTCTTTCTGAAACCGGACTTCCGGGAATGAAAGTGCTGGAATTCGCCTTTGACTCGGATGAATCGAACCCGTATCTTCCGGAAAACTGCCCGAAAAACGCGGTGATCTATACCGGAACCCACGACAACGATACAGCCCGGGGCTGGTACGAATCTGCTCCGAAATCTCAAAAGGAAAAATTCCGTCTCGAAGTATCCTGTTTCCTGAAAAAAAATCCGGAAATTGGTTCAGACGAAAAGAACGATTCCCGAATCTCCCCTTCGGATCCAATTCTTTCGGAAAATTTTAAAATTACGGAAGAGAACGCCGCGGACGCGATGCTTCTTCTCGCCGCCATGAGCCGCCCGTTTCTCTCGGTCTTCCCGATGCAGGATGTTCTGAATCTAGGAAGCAGCGCCAGAATCAACATTCCGGGATCCGCGGACGGAAACTGGAATTGGCAGCTTTCGGAGGGTGCGTACACGCCGGAACACGCCCGGAAACTTCGCGCGCTTCTCGTCCGGGCCGGCCGTGCCTGAGCGGTTCTCAGCATCCAATCAAAAAGGAGGAGCCATCGCAACTCCTCCTTTCTCTATATGATTGATGATCATTGATTACTGAAGCAGCGCGGAACCATCCTTTTTCAACGCTTCCATGCGCTGATTTGCGGTCTCTTTCGCATCGCCCCGCGTCATCAGATAAAGCTTCACCTTCGGTTCCGTTCCGGACGGACGGATCACCGCCGTGTTTCCATCCTCCAGCTCGTAGAACAGAACATTGCTTTCCGGAAGACCAGTCGGCTCCGCTTCTTTATGATCGATATCCGTAATGAGACCGCTCTGGTAATCCCGGATCCGAAGAACCCTTAGGCCGCCCAGCATTTCCGGCGGATTCTCCCGGATCTTCTTCATCACCGCATCCATCTTTTCCTGCGCGTCGAACCCTTCCAGAACGTGAGAGATGACCTGCTCCCGGTAATAACCGTATTCCTTGTAAAGCCCTTCCAGCGCCTGCGCAAGATTCATGCCCTTCGCGCGGTACCAGCATGCCATTTCCGAAACGAGCATCGACGCGACCACCGCGTCCTTATCCCGTGCGTACGTTCCGGCAAGATACCCATTGCTCTCCTCAAACCCGAAGAGGAAGGAATACGCATGGCTCTTTTCAAATTCCTTGATTTTCTCACCGATGTATTTGAACCCGGTCAGCACCTCGAACAATTTGATTCCGTTTTTCTCGCAGATCGCGTTTGCCATCGTTGTCGACACAATGCTCTTTACCGCCGCCGCATTTTCAGGGAGCGTGCCGTTCGCTTTTTTCGCCCGAATAAGAAAATCCAGAAGAAGAACGCCGATCTGATTCACGGACAAAGACCGGTATACGTTTTCATCCTTCACGCAGACGCCGCAGCGGTCTCCATCCGGATCCGTGCCGATGATTACATCCGCCTGCTCTTTTTCCGCCAGATCAATCGCGAGCTTAAAGCCTTCGACAAACTCCGGGTTCGGGGATTTCACAGTCGGGAAATTTCCGTCGATAACCATCTGTTCAGGAACCGTCAGCACATTCCGGATCCCGTCCCGCTTTAAAGCTTCCGGAACCAGAAGATGCCCCGTACCGTGGAACGGCGTATAAACGATGCGGATAGTCTCCGCTTCCCGGTCAATTTCCGGCGTATGAACCGCCTGCGAAAGAACCTGGGAAAGATACGCCTCATCCATTTCGCTTCCCATGATCCGGATCCGTCCATCCTCCTCCGCAGCCTTGAAATCCGCAAGCTTCACGTCATCAAAGATATCCAGCTCCTGAATCTGCAGAGAAATCTCCTGCGCGTGCTCCGGCGGAAGCTGCGCGCCATCCGACCAGTACACCTTATATCCATTGTACTCTTTTGTATTGTGGCTGGCCGTGATGTTGATGCCGGCGATCGAATGATTTTCACGGATCGCGAAGGAAAGCTCCGGCGTAGGACGAAGCGACGGGAAGAAATGAACCGGAATCTGGTTCGCGGCGAGAACCGAAGCGGCTTCCTCTGCGAACTCCCGGCTGTGATTCCGACAGTCGTAGGAAATCGATACTCCGCCGGATGCGTCCTCCCCGCAGCCATTGATAAGGTTCGCAAGACCCTGTGTGACATACCGGACGACGTATACATTCATGCCGAAGAGCCCCGCGCGCATAACGCCGCGAAGACCCGCCGTTCCGAAATCCAGCATCTTCGAAAAACGTCCTTTGATCTCCTCCTCGTTTCCGGAGATCGAACGAAGCTCTTCCTTCGTTTTTTCATCTACTGCTTCCGAAGAAAGCCAGCGTTCATATTGCTTCATATATTCCATGATTTCCTCTTTCTCTTCCTCTTCCGCTTCCAGACGGAGATCCTCCATATACCGGAGGATCAGAACCTGCCCCGGAAACACGGTCATATTATCCTGATAATATTCTCCGGTCAGAAGATCCTTCCATCGCCCGAACGAAATAAGGACTTCCGAATCCGGACCAATATTCACCGCCGTCATCATCCGAAGATCCGGCCGGTCCGGAAGGCTTCTCTCAAACGCGAACAATCCCCGGAAAGCGGCGACGGTCCGGTAGTTTCCGTTTCGGTAGACCGGACATTCTCTCCGGATCCGGATGATTTTCCGGTACCATTCCGTGAGATCCCGGTTTTCTTTTCCCCAGGGATAGCACCTCCTGTTAAACGGATCCCGGTACCCTTCCATACCCGCTTCATCTCCGTAATAGATGCACGGAACACCCGGAAGCGTCATCTGAAGAGCAGCCGCGATTTTCAGGCGGCGTATGCCGATCCGCATCTCCTCCGCATTCATTCGTTCCTTCGCCATTTCCTCCCGGGACGCGCCCGCCGGAAGCTCCCGGCCGCCAAGCGCCGTCAGGATTCTCTCCGTGTCATGTGTGCCCAGAATATTCATAAGGCAGTGCACGACCTCCGGCGGATAGTTTTCCAGAATCTCTTCCACGGTCTGGCTTAATTCCCTCGCGTTCCGGTACCGGACAAAGCCGATAATCGCGTTTCGAAGCGGATAATTCATCACAGAATCCAGCATCGACCCATCGAAATAGTTTTTCCTCTCACCATATGAAGACTTATTGGACGCGTCCTCCCATACTTCGCCGATCAGAATTGATTCCGGCTTTTCCTCCTTCGCAGCCTTCGAAAGCGCGTGAAGAAAAGAATTCGGGAGCTCGTCCGCGACATCAAGCCGCCAGCCAGACGCGCCCTCCCGGAGCCACTTCCGGACAATGCCGTCTTTTCCTGTGATAAATGAGACATACGACGGATCTTCCTTATTCAGTCTGGGAAGCGTATCGATCCCCCACCAGGACTGATACCGGTCCCGGTCGTCCAGATAGTACCAGGAACGGTACGGAGAATCCGGATGATGGTACGCGCCCTGCTGTCCGTACCTTTCTTCTTTGTCAAAGTAAACCGAATCCGATCCCGTATGGGAAAACACACCGTCCAGAACAATGCGGATTCCGCAGTTCTTCGCTTCCTGGCAAAGCTTTCGGAATTCTTCCCCATCCCCGAACATCGGATCAATCTTCTGATAATCTGCCGTATCGTATTTATGATTTGAGTAAGCTTCAAAGATCGGGCTCAGATAGAGACAGGTCACGCCAAGATCCTGAAGATACGGAAGCTTCTTACGGATTCCCGCCAGATTTCCGCCGAAAAAATCACGGTTTCTGATTTTCCCATCGCCATCCGGCCTGAAAACCGGCTCTCCGCCCCAGTCATGCCGGGTAATTTTTCCGGGCATCTCCACATCCGGACCGGATTTCGCGAAGCGGTCCACGAAAATATGATAAAACACGCCGCCTTCGATCCACTTCGGCACGGGGTAAAGTCTTCGATAAACCGTATGCTGCCAGCTTACGACACGGATTCCGTCGGCGATCTCCGCCCGGTTGTCCCCGAGAGAGCGGCTTACCTTCTTTATCCCTTCCGGAGTTTCCAGTTCAAACGAATACCAGTAAAGCCCCGTATCATGAAAAGCAAAGCTCACCTCGAACTGCACATAGGTATCCGTCTCCACCCGCGTCTCGGATTTCGCCATCTGATACCGCGCGACACTGTTATTCCTGTCGAAAATCACAACCACCCAGGCTTTCTGCACCTGAAATGTCTCTTCCGTAAGAATGCGGAAACGGATCTCGGTCCCGGACGGCGCCGGACCGACCGGATCCCGGAAAAACGGATCTCTGGAATTAAAAACGACTTTTTCTAGATCGCTGCCCTTCAAATTCTGCTGTTCCTTTCAAGCTGGAACGGATGCGTAATATATCCGGCCAGCTTTCTTCCTTCGGCAATCCGAACATTCTTGTCAAGAATCGCGTAATTCAGCCCTGCGTTTCTTCCGATCAGCGAATTCTGCATGATCACGCTGTTCTCCACGACCGCGCCTTCTTCGATGACCACGCCCCGGAATATGACCGAATTTCTCACCGTGCCGTCAATGACCGCTCCGTCCGCGATCAGAGAGTTATGCACATCCGCATGCTTTCCATAGCGCGTCGGCGGGCTGTCCTTTACCTTCGTGATAATCGGACGGTCGCTCTGTTCGAAAATTTCCCTGCGGACTGAAAAATCCAGAAGCGCCAGGTTCGAAGAAAGATATCCTTCCGCTGAGTCAACAAAAAGAAGCGTATCCGTCACCTGCACCGCGTTCACCTCGAAATCGCGGATCATCGGCCGGATCACGTCATTACGGAGACTCCGGTACCCGTTCAAAGACGAAGAATCAATAATCGAAAT
>JAQXNW010000044.1 GCA_029098205.1 Eubacteriales bacterium
GTCGTATGCCTTCTTAATCGTCAAATCCTTCACCTCCCAGCGTGCCGAATGTCATCGGCCGCCGCGGTGTCCGCGGCGTTGAATAGCCCGTCTCTTCCCGGCTGATTCCAAGCTCCTGGCAAAGGATCTGCTGCACGAGAAGCTCGCAGGTCCGCCCCTGGCAGAGTCCCATCCCCGCCCGCGTTCTCAGCTTTACCTGCGTTACGTCCGTCGCGCCCTTCCGGATCGCTTCCCGGATCTCGCCGGCTGTTACTTCCTGGCACCGGCAAACCAGTAAATCATCATCGATTCTTTCACTCATGATGCTTCCCTCTCTGTCGTCTCTGCTCTGCGCTCTATTTGCTGCGCTCGCGGTATACCGTCCGCACTTCATCGACCTGATCGATAGGAACCTCCAAGGTTACGATCGCCGTATGATCCGATTTCTCATTCAGCACGATATTCTTCACCGTCGCGTCGCATACATATTCGCCCGCGCGGTTCGCCGCCTTCACACGGTCGCCCTTTTTGAAGTTCATCAGATATTCATACGGGAATCCGACCGATCCCACCGTATCCGAATACGATTTGTTCAGAATGAAGATCGCAAGTCCCGAGCAGTGCGTCACACAGGTGGAACATCCGACGCATTTCTCAAAATCAATGCACGGCAGCTGCGATATGTCCTCTCCGATCGTAATCGCGTGGAACGGGCACGATGACTCGCACGGGTTGCACGGGATCTTCTGAAGGCATTCCGCGACCGCGACCGGTCCCTTTCTCATCCGCTCTTCCGACGGATAATGTCCGATCGATGTGAGCTCCTCAAGCTCGATGATTCCATGATCCATGAAGCTCATGCTCTGGCCTCCTCTCCTTTATACGCTTCGTACTCCCGAAGCTGTTTGTTCTTCGCGATCACACGCTCCTCGCCCTTGAATCCGGAGCGGAGCGCGTTAAGACGCTTCCAGCCCGCCGCGTTCTCTTCTTCCGCGGTTTTTTCATCGACATGTCCCAGGCTCTGTGCCGCGCCGAGTCCGGCCAGCGTGCCTTCCTCGATCGCCGTGCTCGCTTCTTCCAGACCCGTCGTGTCGCCGCATACGAAGACACCGTCCACCGTGGATTCCATATGCTTGTTATGCGCCGGAGCCCAGCCGCCAAGCGCTTTGTCGAACACGAAATCGCATCCCGCCATGTACGCCATGCCCGTGAGCGGCTTAAGACCTGCTCCGATCGCGATGATGTCCGTGTCCAGCGTGATTTCCGATCCCGGGACCAGAGACCAGTCCGGATTTACTTTCGCGATGACCGCTTTCTCCACGTGATCCGTTCCGATCGCTTCCTTCACGGTGTATCCCGTGTAAATCGGAACGCCCTCTCTCGTGAGCTTCGACGCGTGCACCGCGTATCCGTTGATATGCGGAAGCGCTTCGATAATTCCGACGATCTCCGCGCCCGCCTGCATCATCTGATAGCTTACGATCAGACCTACGCTTCCCGATCCGATCATCAGGATCTTCTTTCCCGGAAGCACGTGATGCACATTGCACATCGTCTGCACCGCGCCCGCGCCCATGACGCCCGGAAGCGTCCAGCCCGGGAAACGAACCGCGTTCTCCGACGCGCCGGTGGATATGATCAGCTTCTTCGCCTGGATCCGGATGAATTCATGCTCCGTAAGGCTGAGCTGATGATCGACCGCGATCACCTTCCCGTCGTAGATGCCCGCGACGACGCTGTCAGTCATGATTTCCACGCCCAGCTCGCCGCACTGGCGGATCAAAGTCTTTACAATGTCGATCCCGCGTTCTCCCGCGTGATGCTGGCTCGATCCGAAAAACTTATGCGTCTGCTTCACGAGCTGCCCTCCGGCCTCCCGGTTCGCCTCCACGATCGTGACCTGACATCCTTTCTTCGCCGCTTCGATCGCCGCCGAAAGCCCCGCCGGGCCGCCGCCTATGATGAGTACTTCCGCCTGCTTCATTTCGCATCACCTTCCCATTTCCCATAGCCGTCCTGCGTATCCACCGTCATGCCTTCTTCCACCGGCGTAATGCAGGTCCGGACATTCGGCATGCCGTTTACAACCATCATGCAGTCTGTGCACTGGCCGATGCCGCAGAAGATGCCGCGCGGCTCATGCCGCTTCGCGGTATATCGGTTTACGATGATTCCCTGCGCGTGAAGCGCCGCGAGGATCATTTCTCCTTTTTTCGCTTTCATGGGCTTTCCGTTGTAATAGATCGTCACCCAGTCGATGTCCTTCTCTTCTCCGAAAATCGGATGCTTCAGAACTCTCATCGATGCATTCTCCTTTCATTGGCTTTTTTCTATTGCGGTTTTCTCCCGGACAGCTGCGCGGTCCCTGGGGGTGCTTAGGACGAAAGCGCCGACCGGAAAAAATTAAAGCCGATTTGTTTACAGTCTCATTCTACGGGAGTCTGAATTATTAGAAAACACAATACAATTTTCCGGGCATATTCAAAATCAGAATGATATTTTTCGGAAATTTCCACTCATTGACGGACGCACCCGTTTGGAATATACTTTGTTCATATATACGAACACATAATATTTTGAATTTTGTTTATATATATCATTCAAAACATGAATTCTATATGTATGCTTTGACCGGCAAAAATGCATAAAAACAGCCGCTGCTTTGATTGCGCGGGCAGCGGCTCTTACTGAACGGATTTAAAGGAAGAAGTTTGCCATGTATATTTCTAAGTATCAGGTATTTATACAAGTCGTTGAATCCGGAAGTCTGACCGGCGCAGCCAGAAGGCTTGGATATTCGCAGCCGGGGATCAGCCACATCATTAATTCGATGGAGCAGGAGATGGGATTTAAGCTCCTCATCCGTTCGAAGGACAAAATGATCCCGACAGAGAACGGGAAGAAGGTTCTGTATTATTGCTACCAAATCGTCCGGAATGAAACGGAGCTTCAGGAAACGATCTCTTCCATCAACGGTCTGATGGAAGGAATCATTCGTGTCGGCGCGCAGAACAGCATGCTGCTGGACTTTGTCCCTTCGATCGTTTATCGGTTTTCTAAGCTCTACTCGAAAATCGAATTTCATATTCTGGAAGGGAGCTCCCAACAGCTTCGGGAGCAGCTTCCGCAGGGATCCATCGATCTTGCTTTCATGGTGAGCGACATTCCGAAGGGATTCGCGTTTCTTCCGCTGCTCCATGACTACGCCCGCGTCATCATGCCGGAAGACCACCCCTTCGCGGAATATGACCGGATCTCTCCGGTCATGCTGAATGGCTGCGATTTCATCATGCCGATCTCCGGCTACGACGACGTCGTGAATTCCGTACTGAATAACAAGGCATTTCACCCGAATATCCGCCACTACGCCGCGAGCGACGCGGCGGTCTACGCGATGGTCGCGAACGGAATGGGACTATCCATCGTCAGCGAACTGCAGGCGGGGCATCCGCATGACAACCTGATCTCAAGACCGCTGGACGGAGATTATTACCGCCTTCTCGGAATTGCGACCAAGACAGTAAAACACGCGGCACCCGCCGTGAAGGAATTCATCCGGATCGCGCAGAAGGCAGCCTCGGAATGGGAAGAGAGCCGTGCCGATCCTTCCCGGCAGCCGGTGGATACAAAGATAATGGAAGCGCCGGAGGAGCCGGAAGAAGAGAAATAGACCGAAGGATCGGTTTCTTTCCCTGGCAAAAAACAACAAAACGCAAGCTTGTTCTTTCTTAGCGAAAAAAGCACCAGAGCGAAAATATCCCCTCTTTGCCGAACCTCCGGCAAAAAGGGGATCTCCTTTTTATTATAGTTCGCTCCGGTACGCCGCGAACCTCCGGTCCGCCGCATTAAGGAGCACCATGCCAAGCACCGTCACAATACATAGAATGAGGATCGGCGCGAAAACCGCGGGGCCGTCCATCCGGATGATCATCCGCCTGCTGAAATATCCAAGCCCTCTCGTGCTTCCGAGCCACTCAGCCACCGCCGCGTCGGCAGCCGCCCACGGAAGCGTCATCCGGAGACTGGTGAGAAAACGCGGAAACGCGGACGGAACCTCCAGTCGGAAGAAAATCTGCGCCTTTGACGCACCCATGCTTCGAAGCATTTCCTTTTTTCCGCCGTCTGTCTCCCGAAATCCATCAAACGTATTCAGCGTAATACCGAAAAACGTGGACAATACAACGACGATCAGCCTCGCCTCCGTCGTATATCCCATCCAGAGCACGAAAAGCGGTGCGATGCACATAACCGGAATCGTCTGCGTCACAATCAGAACCGGGTAGAACATCGCCTCAAAAATGCGACTCCGGCTCATCAGCACAGCAATAGCAACCGCGAGAACAATCGCAATCGCCCAGCCGCCAAGCGCCGCGGCCATCGTATACGGAAGCTGGCGGAGTACAAGCGTTCCGCGAAGTTCCCAGGTTCTCTTCAGAATCTGCCAGGGGCCCGGGAAAATATGCTGGATATTCACAATCCCGGACGCAGTCTGCCAGGCGGCAAGAAGCGCGGCCGCAAGCACAAAAGCCGGAATCCGATCCCGGAATTTTCCGTTTTTCTTTTGCTTTCCCATACACATTCTCCTGTTTGTCTCTTTTGCCGGCTGAATTCCGCCTACTTAAACGTCGGCGCGGTCATGACCTCGGACGGCTTACACTTTTTCTTAATCAGCTTATTCTTATACATCCAGTCGATGTAAGACTGCCAGCGGGATTTGCTCATCGTCAGGAAATCGCCGTCCTTCGGCTCCATCCTTGGAATCAGCGCCTCATAGCTTCCCTGCTGCTGCGTCCGATCCAGCGGATTGTCTTCCGTGCTCATTTTATCCATGATAAGGTCCAGCGTTCCCTTCTCATCGGACTTCATATCGTCAAACCCCTTCCGGCAGGCACGGAGGAATGCCTGGTACGTTTCCGGATCCTTCTGATAGGCTTTGTCATCCGCGACAAAGATCAGGCCGTAAAACTCCGGCAATCCGTAATCGCTGTAACTCCAGACATTAATGTCATACCCTGCGTTCTGCATCGTAATGACCTCGTCATTAATCAGCGGCCCCGCGATCAAATCCACCTTCTTCGTTGTAAGCGCCGTCACGAGGTCAAAGCCGACATTGTCGAGTTCATAATCATCGGAAGTAAGCCCTGCGCTCTTCGCGACCGCCTCCACCTCCGCTTTCGCCGCGCCGGTGCCATCATATCCGATCTTTTTCCCTTTCAGAGACGACATATCCTGATTAATGGAGTTCTCTTTCAGCGAACACATAACGCCCAGCGACTTCTGGGAGATCGCGCCGATCGCGCGGACCGGCATCTTCTGGTTCACATACGCGTTGATCGTATCGATCGGATACGTGATTCCGATCTGCGCTTTTCCAGAGGCGACAAAATTGATCGAGTCTACGCTTTCTGCCGGCGGAATGATCTTGACCTTAAGCCCTTCGTCCTTGAAATACCCCTTTTCCTGCGCATAATAGAGGAACGAATGCACCGCGTTCGGATACCAGTCGAGTACAACATCAATCTCGGTGAGCCCATCTTTTTTGGAGCTTTTGCTGTCCGATCCGCAGCCGGCCAAAGGCAGAGCCAGAAGCAAGACCAGAAGAAGCGCGATCCACCGCATCGCTTTGAATTTTCCCTGTTTCATTTTTCCCTTTCTTACTATTACTATCTATTACTATCTCGTACTATCTCGGAAGTCCGTATTCCCGGAGCATGAGCAGCGTCGCCGCGAACAGCTCGGTTTTCTTCGGGAGGCACGGAATGTACAGACACTCATCCGTTGTATGAATGTTTTTCCCGACCGCTCCGTATCCATCCAGGGCCGCCGGTATGCCGAACGAACTGAACCAGGCCGCGTCCGCCGCGCCCGGCGTCGCCTTTTCAACGACCTTCATCCCAAGAAGATCTCCCGCCTTCGCGGTAAGGTCTACCAGCTTTCCGGACTGTTCGGTCCGGATGCAGGCCGGAAACAGCGTATGATAGGCGATAGAAACAGAGCATCCCGGATCTTCGGTATCCTTTGTCAGGCTGTCCAGATTCGCCTCCGCCGTCTTAAAGTCCTCCGGTCCCCGAAGTCCCGCCACGCAGAATTCCATATGCGCGTCTCCCGCGACGACGCCGTTCGGCCGCCCGCCGGAAATCGGCGCGACGTTGTAATAGATCTGGTTTTCGTAATCGTTGAAATTGTAATATTTTATGATCTTTCCAGCCAGCTCCCGGATCGCGCTGTGGCCATCCATATACGCGATGCCCGCATGCGCTTCGACGCCCTTCACGTCCATGCTTCCGAGGATAACTCCCTTCCTGGCGGTAATGATATCCACATGGTCCATCTCCGCCTGCTCGCCTTCAAAAATAAATACCGCGTCCGCGCCCTTCGATTCCTTCTCAAAGACCTTCTGTGCGGTCGGCGATCCGATCTCCTCGTCGCAGCTGTAGATCATATCGATTTCCAGATTCGGAAGGAGTCCCAGCTCCTGCATGATCCGAACCGCGTAACACGAAATGACGAATCCGGCCTTGCAGTCCGTCGTTCCCAGCCCGTGCAGCCAGTCACCCTCCACCGAAGGCGGGTTCGCCGCCGTATATCCGACCGGAAAAACGGTATCCATATGCGCGTTCAGCAGAATCCGGCCATCCGGATGCTCCGGAATGATGCGGGCGATGAGATGCGTACCGGTCCCTTCGAAATACTCCTCGTCGATCCGGTCGATCCTGAGTTTTCCCAATTCCTCTTTCAGAATCCGGATAACCTCCCGGTTGCCTTCTTCATATCCGGTGACACTGTCAAAGGACGCGAACTTTTTCAAAAGTTCAAGCTGCTTCGGCGCGTACGCCTCCGCCTTCTCCTGAATTTTTATGATATCCTGTTCCTCTCCCATAAAACCTCCTTTTCCCTGGGCGCTTCACCAGTGATTTCCCGGCGTCCCGTTTCTCGTATTGTTCCATCCGGCTGCGAAAAAACACGCCTTACGACTCCCCTCTCCAGAACACAATCCGGTCCTCGATCCACTTCAGAATCCCATTCAGTAGGAGCGCAGCCGCCGCCAGCAGAACCAGCGGAGCGAGAAGTCCCGCTGCGTCCAGATTCATCATATAGTACCGGCTGAACGTTCCGAGCCCCTTCGGAGCTCCCAGCCATTCCGAAACCGCCGCCGCGATGACCGCCCATGGCACCGCGATCCGAAGCGCCGTAAAAAGATAAGGAAGCGACGTTGGAAACCGGAGAAAGAGAAAGGACTGCATTCTGGACGCCCCGAAAGACCGCATGAGTTCCATGCGATCGTCCTTTGTCGCGCGGAGCCCGTCAAATAAATTCACAGTAACCGGGAAGAAATTCACCAGAATGACTACAATCACCCGCATCTTCACCGTGTACCCAAACCACAGCACGAAAATCGGCGAAAGACATATCACCGGGATCGCCTGAGACAAAGTCAGAATCGGATACAGCGCTTTCTCGCACACTGGGAACAGATCCATCAGGACCGCGAAAACAGCGCCCACCAGTATCGAAAGCCCGCCGCCAAGAAAGACAACCTTCATCGTCGCCGGAAGATGCTCTGTAAAAAGCACTGCCCGGTCTTCCCAAAGCTTCACCGCTACATCGACCGGACTCGGAAGAAGGTACGGCCGGCCGACGCTGACCGCAATTCCCATCCAGACCGCGATCAGAAGCGCCGCGAAACCGATTCCAAGAAGCCGGCTTTTTCGTTTACTCATCCCGCGCCTCCTCGCGAAGTTCATTCACAAGTTCCCGCTTAAGCCGGGCAATCTCCGGATCCAAAAGCATGTCCCGGCTTCGGTTTTCGCCATAAGGAACGGTGATTTCTTTCATCTTCGTTGCTGGACTTCCGGAAAGAACCAGCACCCGCTGTGACAGGAACAATGCCTCTTCCACATCGTGCGTTATAAAAAGGATCGTTTTGCCCAGGTCCTTCCACTGCGCAAAGAGCCACTCCTGCATGGAAATCCGCGTGATCGAATCCAGCGCGCTGAATGGCTCGTCCAGCAGCAGAAGATCATAGCCCGCCGCAAGCGTTCTGGCAAACGCGGCTCTCTGGCGCATGCCTCCGGAAAGCTCCCTGGGGTACTTCCGTTCATATCCTTTCAATCCGACCCTCTCAAGAAGCCGGTCTGCTTCCTGCTTCCGGGTTTTCTTCGGAACATGGTGGATCTGCATCGGCAGCATTACATTCGCCTCCGCGGTTCGCCACGGAAACAGAAGATCGTGCTGCGGCATATATCCGCACTCCGGCTGTCCGTCCGAAACGTCTCTTCCATTCACCAGAATCCGCCCGCTGTCCGCAGTCAGAAAATGGTTGATCAAACGGAAAATCGTCGTTTTTCCGCTTCCGGACGCGCCGGTCAGAGACACGAATTCCCCTTTCCCGATGTGAAACGAGAGATCCCGGAACATCGGATAATCATCCGCTTGGTATTGAAAACTCACATGATCAAAGGTCAGCATTGATAACTCCTAAAAACAAAAAAACAGGCAGAGAATTCTCCGCCTGCGCTGTCCTGTAATGCCGAAAGTCAGTATTCTTCCTTCAGGTCAGCGCCTGCATGAAAATTCATGCTCCGGATCATTCCGGTTTTCTTACGCGGCCGAAAGTGGTGCCCCCGGCCGGCCGCGGGTGTGCGGACAAAAAGAATCTATCTCAGGAAAGACGAATGAAAAGCGGGTTCCCGAAAGAACCCGCTGCTAATCGAAACGTATTCCCCTGCGGCGGCATTACCCGCGTCAGGTTTGGTCTCGGCTGACAGCCGACTCTCAGCCGCCCTGCGGCAGCTCCCATATTGTCTTTTATTCGCACGTATGAATTATAGTAGATTTTACAGCCAATGTCAAAAATACAAATCCGCTTTTTTCTTTCTTGCTGCTTTTGGCTTGTCCCTTGGAATCACCGCTCAAGTTCTCGATCCCCGACCGGTCGGAAATATCCGTGAACTTGATCTCATCCCCGATATCAGTCGGCATGACGGTATGATCCACCTCTTCCTCCGTAACCGAACCTCCGGATACAGTCACATGAAACAGCTTGAATGTAGTCGTGCTGTCCGGGGCACTCGGTGTGCCGGGCGCGGATACATTATAGGTGCGTTTGTACATACCCTTTCCATCCGACGTCGCATAGAGCCCGGTATCGTACGTCTCTGATTTCGTACCTGTAGGAAGCGGGATTACACCATCCAGCTCTTTCGCTTTCTTCCCGCTTTTATAAGTAAAGACCCGCACATTCCACTGGACCGTCGGCTCGGACGGCGTTGACATCGGCTGGCGGACAAAGAGTTCCGGATTTCCGTCTCCATTGATATCCTGAAGCGCGTACTCCATATTTTTCGTTCCATCCGTGATCGGCGTCAGGGATTCGTTCGCCTCTCCCCCGTTATTATCGCTGTACGTGAAATCGTATTTTCCGTCCTCCGCGTTGTCCAGAACCTTTTCGTAAGCGCTCTCGATACTCCCGCTCTTCTTGCTGGAATCTTCCGATTTCTCCGTTTTCTGGCTGGTTTTCCCGCACGAAGCGAGCGAAATCGCCAGAGCAAAGCACAGCATCAAAAGCGCCGCGGCCTTAAGACCTCCGGCTCTTCGTCCAGACTTTGTCACCCATTGTTTCCTAATCATCTCTAACCTCTTTCCTTTTGCATATAAATTGCACATGTAACAATAGACGCATTTTACAAAAATAGCAATCCATATATTCCCGGCCGCGAAAGTCTTTCACGATTGTCAAAGTCCTGTGATATAATCATCATGCCAGAGGGGCATCGGGGGCAGGCGTTTCTCTTTACTTTACATTTTTACACTCCTTTCACGCCCGCCCATTCCCTTTCGGCATGATTCATGAGGTCTAAATTCATAAGGTCTATCGCTATGAACAATACAAAGAATATAAAAGAGAAAAAATCCACGGCACTGCCTGTTTCGCAAGAGCTTTCTCTGGAGGGCGAACGCCTATGGAAAGAGTTTCTAGAAAATCCGTTTCTCGCAGGAATCCGTGACGGTTCGCTAGATCCGGAAAAATTCCGCTTCTACATGGTGCAGGATTATCTGTATCTGATCGAATATGTGCGTGTCTTCGCACTGGGCGCGGCGAAAGCGCCGGATCTTTCATCGATGCGGTATTTCGAAGAATATGAGGCGCAGATCCTGAACGTCGAGATGAGCACGCACCGGGACTATATGAAGCGCCTCGGGATTTCTCTGGAGGACGCGGAGCATTCGGAAACCGCTGCGGAAAATCAGGCGTATACCGATTACATGCTGGCCCGCGCCTGGGAAGGAACCGCGGCCGACATCGCCGTGACGGTCATGGCCTGCGCGAGGAGCTACGAATATCTGGCGCTAGAACTGGTCCGTCAGAACCCGGCATGTAAAGACCATCCGTTCTACGGAGAATGGGTCCGAAGCTACGCGGACCCGGAGTACGGAGAAGCGAACCGGAAGCTGGAAAAGATGCTGGATGCTTTGACCGACTCCTCCGGAGAATCGGACCGGAAGCGGTACCGGAAAATCTTCCGGAAATGCTCCATCTGCGAAGGCGAATTCTGGAAGATGGGATGGCGCGGCCATATCTGATTTCTTGAAATGCCATAGGCGTAATGCTATAATTTTTTATGTATGAGCCGCCGTAAATCCGCCTTGAAAACCGGCGAAGATTTGAAAAAAAGAGAGGCTCTTTTAAGATCGGAGGAATGGAGATATGGCAGAAGCCAGAGACAGTTACACGAGTCCGCTTTCCACGAGATACGCAAGTAAGGAAATGAAGTACCTTTTCTCTCCGGAGATGAAATTCCGGACCTGGAGAAAGCTTTGGATCGCGCTTGCGGAAACAGAGAAAGAGCTCGGACTGGATATTACGGATGAGCAGATCGCGGAGCCCCGCGCGCATCAGAACGATATTAACTACGAGGTCGCGGAAGCGCGGGAGAAGGAAGTCCGCCACGATGTCATGTCCCATGTTTACGCATATGGACAGCAGTGTCCGAAAGCGAAGGGCATCATCCATCTGGGCGCAACCAGCTGCTATGTAGGCGACAATACGGATCTGATCATCATGACCGAGGCGCTGAAGGTGATCCGGAAAGAACTGATCAACGCAATTGATAAACTCGCGAAATTCGCGGATGAATACAAGAGCCTTCCGACACTGGCATTCACCCATTACCAGCCGGCGCAGCCGACGACTGTCGGAAAGCGCGCCACGCTTTGGCTGAATGATCTTACGATGGACCTTGGCGATCTGGACTACGTTCTGTCAACCATCAAGCTTCTGGGATGCAAGGGAACCACAGGAACGCAGGCTTCGTTCCTGGAGCTGTTTAACGGCGATCACGAAAAATGCCGCGAACTGGACAGACGGATCGCGCAGAAGATGGGATTCTCGGAATGCTATCCGGTATCCGGACAGACTTATTCCCGGAAAATCGACAGCCGCGTGCTGAATGTACTCGCCGGCATCGCGCAGTCTGCGCATAAATTTTCCAACGATATCCGGCTTCTTCAGCATCAGAAGGAAGTGGAAGAGCCGTTTGAGAAACACCAGATCGGTTCGTCCGCGATGGCTTACAAGCGGAATCCGATGCGCTCCGAGCGGATGGCGTCTCTCGCGAATTATGTTATGAGCGACGCGATGAATCCTGCGATTACCGCAGCGACCCAGTGGTTCGAACGGACACTGGACGATTCCGCGAACAAGAGAATCAGCATCTCCGAGGCGTTCCTTGCAACCGACGCGATTCTCGATCTTTATGTCAACATTTCCGACGGCCTGGTTGTTTATCCTAAGGTCATCGAGTCGCATCTCATGGCGGAGCTTCCGTTCATGGCGACAGAAAATATCATGATGGACGCGGTGAAGGCAGGCGGCGACCGGCAGGAACTCCATGAGAGAATCCGCCAGCTGTCCATGCAGGCCTCCCGGACCGTGAAAGAAGAAGGAAAACCGAACGATCTTCTGGACCGGATCGCGCAGGATCCCGCATTCCATACATCTAAAGAGGCTTTACAGAAGGTTATGAAGCCAGAAAACTACGTCGGCCGGGCGCCGGAGCAGACGGCTGAGTTTCTAAACGGGGTCATAAAGCCAATTCTCGAGGCGAATCAGGACGTCCTTGGCCTGACAGCCGAAATTAACGTATAAGCGCAGAGGGAAAACCCTGCGCGGTCGAAGAATTGGAGGTACGTTTTATGGTAAAAGCAATCGTAGGTGCAAACTGGGGTGACGAAGGCAAAGGAAAAATTACAGATGTCCTCGCCCAGGACGCGGACATTGTCGTCCGCTTTCAGGGCGGCGCGAACGCCGGACATACGATTAAAAATAAGTACGGAAAATTTTCTCTTCATATGATCCCATCGGGCGCGTTCAGCGAAAGCACAGTCTGCGTGATCGGAAACGGCGTCGCGCTAGATATTCCGAAGCTGATCGGAGAAATCAGCGATATCACGAGCAAGGGAGTTCCGAAGCCGAATCTTCTGGTTTCCGACCGGGCGCAGGTCGTGATGCCGTACCACATCCTGCTGGATGGCTATGAAGAAGCCCGTCTTGCTGGGAAGGCGTACGGATCGACAAAATCCGGAATCGCTCCCTGCTACTCCGATAAATACGCGAAAATCGGATTCCAGGTGAACGAGCTGTTCATGCCGGATGACGCGCTGATGGAGCGTGTGCAGAATGTCTGCACCATCAAAAATACGCTGATCGAGCATCTGTATCATCAGGAAAAACTGGTTCCGGAAGAAGTATTCAAGACAATCCGGGAATACGCGGAGATGATCCGTCCTTATGTCGCGCATACATCCGCTTACCTGTACAACGCGCTGCAGGAAGGCAAAACCATTCTGGTTGAGGGACAGCTCGGCACGATGAAAGACATCGACCACGGCATTTATCCGATGGTCACCTCTTCCAACACCATCGCCGGATTCTCCGCGGCAGGTGCAGGGATTCCGCCTTATGAAATCAAAGACATCATTTGCGTGACGAAAGCATACGCTTCGTCTGTCGGCGGCGGTGACTTTGTCACGGAGCTTCACGGAGACGCGGCGGACGAACTCAGAAGACGCGGCGGAGACGGCGGAGAATTCGGAGCCACAACCGGCCGCCCGAGAAGAGTCGGCTGGTATGACTGCGTCGCTTCCCGCTACGGATGCCGCGTACAGGGCGCGACCGAAGTCGCTCTGACGGTTCTGGATCCGCTGGGCTATCTCGACGAAATTCCTCTCTGCATCGCTTATAACAAAGACGGAGAAGAAGTAAACGATTTCCCGAATGTCACAGAACTTGCGCATTGCAAGCCGGTCTATAAAATGATGCCAGGCTGGAAATGCGACATCCAGGGCATCCGGAATTTCGACGAACTTCCGAAGGAAGCACAGAATTACGTCGATGAAATCGAACGCCAGATCGGATTCCCGATCACCATGGTTTCCAACGGACCGGCGCGGGAAGACATCATTAAGAGAACACCGAAAATTAAATAACCTTTTATCATTCGAATAAAAGGCAGCTTTGACTGCGGGCGCGCTCCCGAAAACCGGACCCATCCCGCGGTCTTTTTAAAAAGCGGCGCAGTCGGAATTCCGCCTGGAAACCGCCCGCGCACGCCGCTGTATGAAAGGAAGAAGCAGAGGATTATGTATAAGGAAGCGCTGCGTCCGGCTTGGGTTGAAATCGACCTGTCCGCTTTGGAATATAACATCCGCAGCATAAAAACGAAAGTCGGCGAAAACGTAAAACTGATCGGCGTTGTAAAGGCGGATTCCTACGGGCACGGAAGCGTGATCTGCGCGAAAACGCTTCGGGAAGCCGGCGTCGAAAACTTTGCCGTAGCTACGCTTGCGGAAGCCATCACGCTCCGGCAGGCTGGATTTGGCGAAAACATTATCATTCTTGGGCTCACACCCGATCTCTATGCAGATACGGTCGCAGAATACGATCTTACGCAGGTATTCTGCACGTATGAGAACGCGAAAGCGCTGAATGATGCGGCTCAGAAGGCCGGAAAAACCGTGCGGGGCTTAGTCGGCATCGACACGGGCATGGGACGGATCGGATATCTGGCGGATCACGCGGAGGAAGCGCTGAAAGAACTAAAAATGGCTCAAAAACTTCCGAATTTCCAGATTGCCGGTGTTATTTCCCACTTTTCCACAGCCGATGAAAAAAGTCTGGGCTACACACACGGTCAGGAACAGAAGTACCGTCATTTCATAGATACCGTCGAGAAAGGCGGCGTGCCGCTTCCGTTCAAAACACTGGCAAACAGCGCTGCCGTTATGCGTCTCCCTGAAGATTACTATACGGCTGCCCGTCCGGGCATCATTCTTTACGGGCTTTATCCATCGCATGATGTAGATCCCGCGGATCTTCCGCTGAAACCGGTTATGTCCGTGAAGGCCGACATCGTATACTTGAAAGACGTACCGGAGAATTTCTCCGTCGGCTACGGAAGAAAATATATCTCCCGCGGCCCCGCGAAGATCGCGACCGTGAACGTAGGCTACGCCGACGGCTTCCCCCGTCCCTATTCTTCTGCGGGAGAAGTCCTCGTTCATGGAAAACGCTGCCCGATCGCGGGAAACATCTGCATGGATCAGTTCATGGTCGATGTTACGGATATCCCTGATGTAAAGGTCGGAGACGAAGTTGTCCTGATGGGCCGGAGCGGGAAAGAAGAAATTACCGCGGATGAAATCGCGGATAAAACCGGCACGATCAATTATGAAATCACCTGCGCCTTCGGACAGAGGCTGCCGAAGATCTTTGTACGCTGAACAAGCTTTGTCCGTTGACTTTGCCCGCAGAGAAGCATTCATTTTAAGTATAATACGATAAGGAGAATACCTATGTCGAAAAACAAAACACGTCTCCTCATTGCAATCTGTCTGGCCGCAGTGGCACTGGCCGTCTTCCTGCTGATCCACGGTCTTTCTACAGAAAACAAAAGCCAGGATGAGCCGGAAAATCCGATTACCGTAAGTCTGACGATCACCTATCCGGAAGACTCCAAATACGCGAATGCGATCAAATCCACGGTATCCGACATCTCGGTTGAAGACGGCTCCACTGTAAGCGATGCGCTGCAGCTTTACTGCAGTATCTCCAACATTCCTCTTTCGCTGGACAAAAAAAACGGACGGATCATCGGCATCGAGAAGATCAAGAACGACGATAAAGACACCTTCCGCGTATGGCGGTTCAAGCTGAACGGAGAGCTTGTGGACCGAAGCGCGAAAGATACGGTTCTTTCCGATGGAGACAAGATCGAATTCAGCTACGATATTGACGAGGACGCGGCCCGGAAAGCCGGCAAGGACCCGGCGGAAATCCAGAAACAGATTTCCGAAGCCGCGGCGGCGAACAAGAGCAGCGAAGACACAGACTCCGCCGATTCGAAGGAGAGCACGGATTCCAGCAGTGAAAGCTCTTCCAGCAGCTCTGATACCTCAAACAGCTCCGGTAGCTCGAACTGATCCGGAATCTTAAACCAATATCCGTGAGATCCGCAGCGATGCAGCCGCAGATCTCACGGTTTTTTCATTCCGGACTTTATGAACCTTGCAGTTCAGTCCGCCTGTTGATATATTAATATAGAAAGGCATACGCCCGAAAGGAGAAATGCGATGGCTGGCGGAAAAGCAAGAATGACAAAGCAGCAGGTTTACGAAACGATCCGGGATCATATTCTGTTTCTGGACTACCGGCCGGGAGAGACGCTGTCCGATGTGAAAATTGCGGAAGAGCTTCATGTCAGCCGGACGCCGGTCCGCGAAGCTCTCCTCATCCTGCAGCGTGAGAAGCTTGTTGACATCTACCCGCAGAGCGGCACATTCGTCGCGCTGCTCGACCTTGACCTGATCCGCGAGACAATCTATATCCGCCATATCCTTGAGCTGGATATTCTTCAGATTCTTATGGAAAAGAAAGCGAATGTACGGCCGAAAGCGGAACGCTATCTGTATCTTCAGTCCCTTGCGGTCGAAGAAAACAATCAGCGCGAATATGTGAAGAACGACCATCTGTTCCACCAGGTACTGTTCGAGGAAGCCGGCCACGGAATGGAATGGGACATCATCCATCCGAATTACCAGCACACGATCCGGTATCATATGCTAGATTTTCTCAACTCCGATCTGATCGGAACATCCCTCGCGGAGCATCGGCTTATTCTAGATTATCTGGAGCAAAGCGACTATGAACAGCTGAAAGGGATTGTCGATATTCATCACGATTATAAGCTGCGCACGAGCACGCACCTCATCGAGAAGTACCCGGACTACTTCGTCCGCCCGTGAGTATCGGAACCGCCGGCATCGCCGGCGGTTTTTTATTGGATTTCGGCCCCGGACCGAACCTCCGTTTCGCAGGCGAAGCGGTTTCAAAGTATTTTCTATGTTTTTTGGAAGAATTGTTTGACAAATCCGGCTGTGTTTATTAATATATTAATACGTTAATAGATTAGCGGATTAATATCATAACGAGCAGCAGCTGACGAAAGGAGAAGAAAATGCTGAAAAGTCAGAATGTGAGACAGTTCGGACCGGAAGTGGATCCACTCTGGCTGGGGAAAGGATGTCTGGACGACGATCTTTCGAAGCCGCAGGTTCTGATCGACACGACATTCGGCGACAGCCATCCGGGAAGCCGGCATCTGGACCGCCTGGCAGACGCGGCGAAAACGGCACTCTACAGCGCGCAGTGCATGCCGTCTGTCTATACGGTGACGGATATCTGCGACGGCGTTGCGACAGGGCACGAAGGGATGAACTACTCACTTATCTCCCGCGACTTGATCTGCGGCATGACGGAAATTCATGCGATGGCATCGGGCTTTGACGGACTTATTACGATTTCCTCCTGTGACAAAGCGACGCCAGGCCACCTTATGGCGATTGCGCGGCTCGATATCCCCGCCATTCATATTCCGGGAGGCGCGATGGCGGCGGCTCCGGGGTTCCGATCTGCGGATTCATGCTATGAAACGAATCTTCGGGTTGCGGAAGGAAAAATGACGCCGGAAGAACAGCGCTATGTGCAGCATATTGCCTGCCCGGGATGCGGAGCCTGTCAGTACATGGGGACGGCCGCGACAATGCAGTGCATGGCGGAAGCGCTTGGTATCGCACTCCCGGGATCCGCGACTGCACCGGCCGAAAGCACCTACATCCGGCGGCTTTCCGGGATGGCAGCGAAGCGGCTGGCGGAGATGATCAAGGAGGATCTTCGTCCGAGCCAGATTCTTACAAAAGCCGCGTTTATCAACGCGATCAAAGTTCATGCCGCAATCGGCGGCTCAACGAACGCAGTCCTGCACCTTCCGGCCATCGCGAAAGAACTCGGAATCGAAATAACACTGGAAGACTTTGATACCTGTACGAAGGGAATTCCGCTCCTGACAAGTGTTCTTACGGCTGGGAAATGGCCGACCTCCTATTTCTGGATGGCAGGCGGCATTCCGCAGATCATGCGGAGACTCTCCGGATTCCTCGATCTGGATGTCATGACAGTGACAGGAAAAACTCTTGGTGAGAATCTCGATGACCTCGAAAAAGCCGGATATTTCCGCCGAAGTGAAGAAATGACTGCAAATATTGGCAGAAAGACGGAAGAGATCATCCGGACCCTCGAAGATCCGGCGGATGCAGACAGCGGCGTCACAATCCTGCACGGAAACATCGCACAGCACGGCGCGGTCATCAAGCACTGCGCTGTTGACAAGAGCATGTATCACTTTGTCGGACGCGCAAGAGTGTTCGACGACGAAGAAAGCGCGGTGGAAGCGATCTACCAGGACCGCATCGAACCGGGCGATGTCGTTGTCATCCGCTATGTCGGAAAACGAGCAAAAGGAATGCCGGAGATGCTGAAGGCGACGGATGCGATCTGTAACAAACCGAAGCTTGCTCTCAGCACGGCGATTGTGACCGACGGAAGATTTTCCGGCGCAAGCCGCGGTCCGTGCGTCGGCTATCTCCTGCCGGAAGCGGCGGAAGGCGGCGCGATCGGCCTTCTCCATGAGAATGACCGGATCGAAATCGACGTTCTGAATAAGAGTATCCGTGTCATCGGTACGGAAGGACAGGAACGGACACCGGAGGAGATTGACAGAATCTTCGCCACGCGGCGCGAATCCTGGCAACCGAAGAAATTCGTCCGAAAAGGCGTTCTGAAATATCTGGACGTATAGACATCTTTCATTGCCGCCATTGCCGAATAAGGAGAACAAAATGGGACTTACTGGCTTTATAATTGTAATTGCAGCATCCATCGCTCTTTTGATGCTGCTAGTCCTAAAGATTGATGTTCACCCGATCATTTCTCTGTTTATCGTTGCTGTTTTCGCAGGGCTGCTGCTCCAATACGGTGCAGCGGGAACACTGGAGCAGATCAATGCCGGATTTGCCGGGACGCTGCAGGATATTGCACCGGCGCGAACCTTGGTCTGATAATCGCCTGGTCGACAGTCTTTGCCTTTGCATCATTTATCATCACATGGCTTCTCCTGAAGAAGTGGACGATGAAGGAATACATTCCGCCGCGTGAGGACATGAGCGACGGTATTGAGGAAGCAAAGTCCGACGATATCAACGAACTTTTCGTCCATGAAGAAGGACTGCCGAACGCTTTTATCTCTCTTCTTCCGATCCTGATCCCTGTCGGACTCATGGCGGCTGGTTCGTTCATCATGACGAAGACACCGCAGATCGACCTTCTGAAGGAAGCGCTCGGCGATTCAATGGCAAGTGGAAAGTTCATGGCAATTTTTGTTCCCTATCTCATCGGCGTTATCATGATGACCGCGGTCGGATCTATGACGACAGCGGATTCTGGACAACCTGCCAGTTCTTCAATCTGAACGTCAAACAGGGTGTGAAATACATCACCGTCGTAAATGCAGTGGCATCTGTTGTTGGAATCATCCTGCTCATGCTCGTCGCAATGACCGGCATTATATAAAAATGCCGCACATTAAAAACATAGCATCCGGACCGCTCTGCCGCCAGGCATAGAGCCCAAAAATGCCCCCGCTCAGGGCAGCAGGCATTTGCAATTCTGCCTGCCAGCCTTGAAAGGGGGGGTATTTTATTCTGTGCTGCCTCTATGCATTACCTTTCTTCGGTACCGCGCACAGGATGATTTTTCATGATCTGCTGCATGATCCCATTATCCGCGCAATCCGATGATCTGCGGCAGCTATTTAACGTCGGAATTCTTTTTCCTCCGAACCCGGACAAGAACTGTCATAAGCGCCGCCGCGCCGACGGCTGCTGCACAGTACAAAGCCAGATTCGCTGTATCTCCGGTATTGACAGCATTGCTGCCCGTTTTCGCTTCCGCAGTCTTGCTTCCGCCCTTCTCCGACGCAGCCTGATTCGATGAACCTGTTGAGTCTTTGGAATCAGTGGATCCTGCGGAATCCTTAGAACCTGACGGATTGTTCGGGGTGTTCGGATTATCCGGTTTGTTTGGATTGTCCGGATTGTCCGTATCTTCATCTTCTTTCTTCTCTGTGGAAAGGGATTTGGAAACCGTGATATTTTCTGTATGAATCCGGGCGCCGACCATATTCTGAAATTCATGGCTGTCATCACCGATTGCCTGGAATACGAGAATATCTCCTTCCATCCAAGGAATGGAAGCGGAAAGAGAAATCGAAACTCCATCCGCAGGCTTCTCATCAGAAACAAGGACAAAGCTGCCCCCTGGCTTCACATCAGAAGATCCATCCGCGACAGAAATTCCCGAAGGCAGAGAAAGTGAGAAGCCCTCCCGGTAGGTGGACGGCGCCTTCAAATTCAAAGTCCCTGTATACCACTTTCCATCAGATTCATTCTGCCGAAAAACAGCATCCCCTTCGATCGAAACATTAGAAGCGGAAGGCTTCTCCGTTAACACGCCCGTACTCTGCGCTACCTTCAATGATCTAGAAAGCGCCGTGGAATCCTGCACTCCGGAGTTGTCAGGAATCCCATATTCCTTCATAAGATTCCAGACCGCATTGGATGTCGCGGAATAAGCCTGTTCCTCTGTAAGGAAATATCCGGTCTGATAAATAGCAGAATAAGCGGTGAGAGGATCCGAGCTGTTAAACATGCACCAGACCGCGCCGTAAAACGGCGTAGCAGTAATATCTGAATACGTCAGACCGGACTTTGTCGTGCCGCCTGTCAGATAAAGCTCATACACCTGCTGTGTGAACTCCCGGAGGGCATTCATATTTTCCGTCTGATTTCGGAAATCATCCAGAGAAAAAGTCCGGCTGCCGATGGTATCCGAAAAATCATCCCGGATCGACTGCGGCGGATTGAGAATCTCATCGAACTGTTCCTCACTGACAGCCGTCACACCGGACTTCAGCTGGTACAAAGACATCCCGTTATACGGGTATCCCGCATACAGGATCGTCTTCAGCCTGTTGGTAAACGCGGCAATCGCCGTGCTGTCCGTAAGACCATTTTCCCTGCAGAATTCCTGAATGGAAGTTTCCTCATACTGCGGAACGGAAGAAATGGCCGGTGTCGTGTGCGGCCAGTGACGCTGGTTGTTCATGCAGAAAAGAACAATCTCCGATCCATCCTCCATTTTTACAGAATGAATATTATTGCTGGAATACTCGATCGTATATGCCGTACTGCCGGCAAAAACAGATCCGGCACCAAAGCAGGCAATCACCGCAAGGACTGCTACCAGGACGAGAATCCTGCGCTTCTTTATCTTCAGCATTGTGTCACCTCCAATAAACAAGTGTTAACAAAAATATTATCAAAAAGAGGCCTTGCCGCGGATGATTATCGGTCATTCGTGCAAACAGCCTCTTTATTATTGAAAACACGTCACTCTCAACGAATTCGCCTATTCAGATTCAGATCTATCAAGTAGTAGACTGCGTATTTTCGTATTTCTTACCAGCAAGTACCCTAAGTTGGCTTCTAAGATATCTTAGTCAGCTACATAAGGCAGAAGAGCAACGGTTCTCGCTCTCTTGATCGCTGTTGTAAGCTCTCTCTGATGCTTCGCGCATGTTCCTGTGATTCTCTTCGGAAGGATTTTGCCGCGCTCGGTTACGTATTTCTTGAGCGTCTCTACATCCTTGTAATCGATCACTTCGGATTTATCCGCGCAGAACTGGCAGACTTTCTTTCTTCTCATTCCGCCACGTCTTCTATTATCCATAGCCATCTAAACGTCTCCCTTCTTATCAGAACGGAACATCGTCTTCGATTTCTTCAAAGGCTGCCGGAATATCGTCGGATCCTGAATCGCCGCTGACCTGTCCGCCTCTTTCAGGCGCTGCCTGCTGCGTTCTGCTGTTATCCGGGCGCTGATTCCAGTTATCATTTCTAGTATTCCGATTTCTCGCTCCGGATCCCTGACCCTGACGGTCTCCCCAGTCAAGGAATTCCACCCGATTCGCGACAACCTCCGTCGTATATACGGTGTCTCCGTTTCTGTTTTGGTAGCGCCCTGTCTGGATTCTTCCTTCGATTGCTACCAATCTGCCCTTCGCAAGATATTTCTCACAAGTCTCCGCCTGCCGGCCAAAAACCACGATTGTCGGGAAATCCGTCTGTCTTTCCCCGCCCTGTCTGACCGGTCTGTCGATCGCAATTGAAAAACGGGCGACGGCCATCTGCGACCCGGACGTATATCTGACCTCCGGATCTCTTGTCAATCTTCCGATGAGCATTACACTGTTCATTTACTGTACCTCACTTGTTGTAAAACACGGTTGATAACGGAAATTACTTAGCGTCTTTATTTACGATAATATGACGTATCACATCATCAGAAATACGGAGTCTCCGGTTCAGTTCCTTCGGAACATCCGGCTCCGCCTTGAATTCGATGACTGCGTAATATCCTTTCGTCTGCTTGTTGATCGGATACGCGAGATCTCTGCTGCCCCAGACATCAACCTCACCCAGTTCTCCGGCTTCGGAAAGGAATGTCTTAATCTTCTCAAGCGCAGCATTCGTCTTCTCTTCATCGAGGGTCGAATCGAGAATAACCATCAGTTCGTAGTTCGTCATGTCTTCACCTCCCTGTGGACGTAAGGCATCCGGCTTCTGCCGAATGCAAGGAAATTTATATACTCAAACATTATATAGAACCAAAATCCGAAAAGCAAGTATTTTATTTCCCCTTCCGGATATCCGCCCTTGATAAACATCAATATTCATTAATATTTATTTATGTTTATTGATACATATATGGGAAAACAACGAAAAAATTTCATTCAAAATGAATATTTTTTCAAAAATCCATTTTCTTCCTTTTTTTCTATGGTAAAATAGACAGGTATTTTTTATTTTCGTCACATTCCGTAAATACAGCAGGATCTCCGTGCCGATACACCGATACAAAAGGAAAGCGCTGTCAGAGCGCCTCTTCCCTTGTCCGCAGGATCCCCTGTACTAATACAAAAAGGAGCTGCAATAGCAATGTTGAACCAGTCCAAAGATGTCCAGCCGAAAAAGCCCGCACTATGGCATGCGCTTTTGTCTTTCAGCGTTCTGATTTTAGTCATGAGCGTGGGAATCGCCGTATTCAAGGTGGACCCGCATATTCCGATGTTCATCGGCGTGATCTTTTCCTGCTGCATGGCTCTTTATCTGCGTTATGACTGGCATTCCATCGAAAAGATGATGATCGACGGAATCTCCAAAGCCATGCAGTCCATCCTGATCCTTGCCATCGTGGGAATGATGATCGGAGTATGGCTTCTATCCGGAACCATTCCGACCATGATCTATTACGGACTTAAGCTCCTGTCACCGTCTGTGTTCCTGCCTGCGGCGATGCTGATCTGCTCCATCACTTCTTTGGCGACAGGAACATCCTGGGGCACCATGGGCACGATGGGACTTGCGCTCATGGGAATCGGCCATGGACTTGGCATGCCTGTCGGACCCACCGCGGGCGCTATCCTCGCCGGCGCGTATTTCGGTGACAAGATGTCTCCGCTTTCGGATACGACGAATCTGGCACCGGCTATGGCCGGAACGGACGTGTTCACACACGTGAAATTCATGCTTAAGTCAACGATCGTCGCCTATGTAATCTCCCTTGGATTTTTCGCTGTCTACGGATTTATGAATACCGCGAACGGATCCGCGGATACAAGCCAGGTCACAGCGCTTATGAACGGGCTTAAGGATACATTCAACATCAACCCGCTTCTGTTTATTCCGCCGCTTCTTGTCATCCTGGCCATCGCGTTCAAAATGCCTGCGATTCCAGGAATAACGCTGGGACTTATCTCCGCGGCTGTTCTTGCTCCGATTTTCCAGCACAATATGCCGATTTACGGTGAGGATCTGACCCTCCTCCACACAGGCGTAACCTTCGGCGATATCCTGAGCAGCGCGCGAAACGGATTCTTCTGCAAGACAAAGGTGGACGCGCTGAATTCCCTGCTCACAACCGGCGGACTTATGAATATGTCCTCTTCCATTCTCATGACCATCATCGCGATGATGTTCGGAGGAGTCATGGAAGGAACCGGACAACTGGAGGTCATCATCAATGCCATTTCGAAGTTCGTAAAATCCGCGGCCGGTCTTGTCGCCGCTACGGAAGTTACATGCATCTTCTCCAATATCGTCATGCCGGAGCAGTACATTTCGATTCTCGTTCCGGGGAGAATGTTCGCGCCTGCGTACCGGAAGATGGGACTTCACCCAAAGACGCTTTCCAACGCGCTGGAATCTGCCGGAACAGTAACCTCTCCGCTTGTTCCCTGGAACACCTGCGGAATGTTCATCTACGCCACGCTTGGCGTAAAAACAATCGAATACGCGCCATGGGCCGTGTTCAACTACATTATGCCGATCGTAACATTAGTGATGGCCTTCTTTGGCGCGACCATCGCATATATGACGCCGGAAGAACAGGCAAAGGCGGACGCCGGAGAACTGGTATAAACACTTTGCTCCACCTGAAAAACCGAATATGTATAGATAAAGCCGGGCAGAAACCCGGCTTTTTTACCGCCAGATCACCTGATCCTGATCCGCTGTGTGCCAGAGAATCTCCGGATAAAGACCATGGTCCTTCTTGGACTGAAGCGCCGTGACAACGGATTTCTTATCTTCTTTATAGGTCACGCCATACCAGCGGTCCTGCGTATGAAGCACCTTTACGTCCGCAAGACCTTCGTCGATCTGCTCCTGAACAACCTGCGGGAGGAAATATTCCCCTTTCAGAGGATTCTCCTTCATCGCCTGCTCCAGAAAAGCCGGCATCCTTTTCCATCCTTCCGCCATCATATCTTTCGTAAAGGCCCATGTGTTCATCGAAACGACGGCATCCTCCGGAAGATTCGTCCATGTTTTCCCGTCATCCTCCGTATACGCGGGAACTCCATTTACGCGGCGGATTTTCGTGCGCTCCGTCACCCTTTGGAGGAACCCATTCTTATCCAACTCACAGATGCCTCGGGCAACCGATCCGTTCTCGGTCAAAGTCTTGGAAAGCTGGAATCCAACCATCGCGTAATGATATTTCTGCTTCTCGGAAACAGACGCGTCTCCGCCAGCTGCTTTCTCCTGCTGTTCCTGCTCTTCGCAGGCATGCTCCAAAAATTCATAGAGCACCTGAAACGTCTCCGGTCCATAATAATCATCGGCATTGATTACCGCGAACGGACCCTCAATCACATTTCTGGCGCTGAGCACCGCATGACAGGTGCCCCATGGCTTTTCCCGTCCCTCCGGAACTGAAAATCCTTCCGGAAGATCGTCCATATCCTGATAAACAAACTCCGTCCTGAGAAATTTACCGGCGCGGTCATCAATAAGACGGTGAAAATCCTCTTCATTCTCCTTCCGAATGACAAAGACCGCCCGTTCGAAGCCTGCCATCATCGCGTCATATAAGGAAAAATCCATAATGATCTCTCCCTGCGCCGATACAGGATCAATCTGCTTCAGTCCACCATACCGGCTTCCCATTCCCGCTGCCATTACCAGCAATGTTGGTTTGATCATCACAGCCTCCTTCGCCGTATCTTTAAAATTCCATGTACATCCGATTATATGGATCCATCAAATTATACGATCCATCCGGTCATCCGATCTCCCGCACATGGAATTTTCATAAATAAAACTGCACCGTTTCTAACTATATTCAAATCCTGCATAAAAAGCAATGGAAAATCCGATCTTATCCGAAGTCCCGGGCCTCTTTATTCCCGGACTCCTTCGCTGCAGCTCTGATTCCGGCGGGACTGCAATAACCGGTCCAGAAGAATCGTGCAGATCATGACGCAGCAGCCGCCCATCATCAGTCCGCCGCAGACATCCGTCACGTAATGCACGCCGATGTAAAGCCGCGTGAACGCAACAATAAAAGGCATGCACGAAAAAATCACCGTCAAAGTGTTTTTAATCCTGTGGTTTGCAACATTCTTCCGGATCAGGAAGATCAGAAAGAAATAGAAAAAGCATCCGTTCATGCTGTGTCCGCTTGGAAATGAAAATCCATGTTCCGTCAGGAGCCACATGGACGAATCCGGCCGCGGACGCGCAAAGGCGGCTTTCAGCACCTTATACAGAATAAACGTCGCAAGCTGCGAAATCCCCTGCGGAAGACCGATCCGCTTTCTTGTTTTCGGTATAATCAGAAGGACGGCGATCCAGCCGATGATCCAGCGGGAGGATGCCATCTGCGTGATGACCGGAAATACCGCATTCCCCAGCGGCGTCCGGATGCTGTACATAAACAGGCGGACTTTGTCGTCAAAGGCAGCGCTTCCTCCTGTCATAACCCAGCACGCGTCGATAATAAATCCTGCCAGCAGGATTCCTGCGAGAATCCATCGCTTTCGGAATGATGCGTTCATTGATTTCGTGATTTCCGTGCCTTCCTGTCGGTCCATGCTTTCCCTTTCCTGAGCATTTCTGTTATACTAAGTTCATCCTTATTTCTTAAAAAAATTTATGCGCAGGCATCCGCCTGTTGCTATTATACCAAAAGAAGGCGCATTATGGCATTCATTCAGAATCTTCCGGGAGCGCTTCGTTTCCTTGGAACCATTCGCAGATTCAAAAAAAAACACGTAGAAATCGACCGGGCCCGTGAATCCGGAAACCCTGCGGAGGAGCAGGCGGCCATCGCATCCGCCGTTTCCGCCTGGTCTTTGGATGCGGCGCGTACAATGCGGCTGGAACTTAAGATTTCCGGCACCGAGAATATCCCGAAAGAGAACGGCTTTCTCGTGGTCGCGAATCACCAGAGCTATGCGGACATCCTGGCGGTTCTCCGGGCAGTCGACGGACATCAGCTTGGATTCATCGCAAAAGACAATCTTAAAAAAGTTCCTTATGTCGGCTACTGGATTGAAGAAATCCGCGGCCTCTTCCTTCACAGAGGCGACGCGAAAGCCGCGGTCAAGATGATCCAGGAAGGCTCCAAACTTTTGAAAGACGGCTACAATCTCTGCATTTTCCCGGAAGGAACCCGGAGCTGGGGACCGGAAACCGGAGAATTCAAGGGCGGAAGCTTTAAGCTCGCCACAAAATCCAAGAGGCCGATTCTTCCGATCGCGATCAACGGCACCTATCATTTCTTCGAAGAGAATAAACGGATCCGTCCGGCGAAGGCTACGGTCGAAATTCTTTCCCCTGTCTTTCTGGAAGGTCTGAACCGGAAAGAGCAGGCGGAGAAAGAAAAGGAAATTTATCAGAAGATCCGCGAAGCCGTATCTAAGATGGACCAGAACGATCCGATGAAGGCGCGGTAAACCCGCCCGCAGAAACACGATAAACTAACCGCGGAAAATGAAAGAAAGCAAGCAAAAAAGGATCCGGGATCCCCGTGCAGACGGAGATTTCCGGATCCTCAATTTTATAATTCAGGCACTAAAGACACCGCGCTGCCGAATCAGACCGGCCGGCCATGCCGATTTCTGCCGGCCCCGGCAGGCTCTACCAGCCGTACGCTTTCCGCCAACGGACGGGTACAATTCCTTTCTTCCGGTATTCCCACAGATATCCGCAGCTGTCTACGAAATCCTGCCAGATCCAGAGGCAGAAAACCAGAAGAAGGATCCATGAGAATTTCGCCGGAACCGTCATTACGATCACTCTTAAGATCGGCGTCAGATCCGTCGTGAACACAAATGCGCACACCCCCGCAAACAAAGTCGCGAAGAAAGAGAACTTCCACAGAAGCCGTCCCGCCATAATCCGAACCAGCAGAATTCCAAGAAGATTCAGCCCGAACGCGATGGCAAGAACAACAAGAAAACGGATCGGCGTTTCCGGGATTTTCGTAAGAAGGAGCGTGCCGGCCGCGCCGCCGATTCCGTACGTCACACCAAACGGACCAGTCAAAAAACCTCTTTTCCCGTGTTTTCCAAGAAGACCTGCAACAACGATTTCTTCGATCAGCCATCCAAGAAACGAATAAAATACAAAAATCAGCAGCAATTCGTAGAAACGGTACCCTTCCATTTTCTTTTCCTTATTCTCCGTGGCTGACAGTTCCATCGCCGGATATCGGAATTTCCGTCCCGCCTACAGAAGAATCTTTTTTCAGCAATACATTTATAAAATCTTTATTTCTCGCCGACACTTCCCGGATTTCCCGCATCGGCTGTCCGGCGTACTTCCTCTGATTCGATGCGACGCCCAGCGCTTTGATGCCTGTCTTCTCAGACAGATACAACGCACGGTACAGGTGATATTCCTGCGTCGCGATCACCATTTTCCGAACGCCGAATATCTTTTTCGCGCGATGCACGGAATCTGACGTGCAGAATCCGGCATGATCGCAGAAAATATCCTGGCTGGGCACGCCATGTTTTTCAAGGTATTTCAGCATCACATGAATTTCGTTATGTTCAACCGTTCCATTGTCTCCGGAGATTAATATCTTCGGAACCAATCCATCCTGGTACAACTTCAGTCCCGCGTCCAGCCGGTCCTTCAGCATGGGACTGGGAGTCTCTGAATCCTTGATTCCTGCCCCGAGGATCAGGACGCAGTCCGGATCCAGCGAGCGGATTTTCTTATCCGCCTTTTTAGATGTTCCTGCATCATCCGAATCCAGAACCTGCACGATCCGATCTTTCTCGACCGACACGACATGATTGCTTACCGTCATGACTGCAATTCCGAGAAACACAGCGGCCATCAGAAGAATCAGCAGAAGAAGACCGAGAGCTTTCTTAATTTTCCCGCTCAAAACTCTTATCCTCTAGTCCATTATTCAGCCTGTTATCTAGTCCGTTATTCCGTCGTACTGATAATTACGTCCGTATTCGAACGGTCGGTCTGGCTGACTTTCATCTTCTTGGCATCCGACGGATCCACATCTTCCTTAAGTCCGAGGAGACTCGGTCCCAGATAAACCGTCTTCAGCACTTTTCCATTCAGCGATACCTTACTCTCCTCCGTAAAGTTCTCGCCCTTAATATAGTATTTGCCGTTGATCAGCACAATCTTGTCAATCTTGATCGGCTTCACGCCCATCTTCATGTTATTCGTCTTGAACGGATTGCTGCCGCCGTAGATATAATCATTGCCGTACAGCATGTCATAGCTCAGGAGCTCGAGGTTCTTCAGATAATTCTTTGACTTATGATCCGTGTCCTGATGGTACCGGATCAGAGTCCCCTGATGAATGCCTATGCGGTTCAGAACATCCGCCGCCAGCTGATACGCGTGCTGGTTCTTCTTCACCTTCGGCATCGAATAGTTGCTCCAGATCACATACTGCGTCTGATACAGATTCGAAGCCTTATAGGTGCTCTCCGTAAGGCTGAGCGCCGGAATATGATCTCCGTA
>JAQXNW010000045.1 GCA_029098205.1 Eubacteriales bacterium
GTCTTTTTCAGGTATCGGCGCATGATGAAATCCGGGAGCTTCTGGAGTGTGACGGCACCGTTGATCTTCTGATTCCGCGCGGCTCCAACGCGTTCGTCCGTTATATCATGGATCATACGAAAATCCCTGTAATGGGGCATTCTGATGGAATTTGCCATATTTACGCTGACAAAGCCTGTGACATCGAAAAAGCGATTCCGGTCTGCGTAGATGCGAAGGTGCAGTATACTGCCGCCTGTAATGCGGCGGAGACACTGCTTGTGCACCACGATATCGCGCCGGCTTTCCTTCCGAAGCTTGCGGAAGCGTACCGGAAGGAGGGCGTTGAAATCGTCGGAACACCGGATGTCCGCGCTTTGATTTCGTGCGGAGAGGCGAAAGCAGAAGATTTCGCGACAGAGTATTTAACAAAGAAAATCTCAGTAAGGATTGTGGATACGCTGGATGAAGCGATCCGGCATATTAACCGCTTCGGTTCGCATCATACGGATGCGATTCTGACAGAGGATCCGGCTGCAGCGGAGAGATTCATGCAGCTGGTGGATTCTGCCGGCGTATATCAGAATTGCTCCACGCGGTTTGCGGATGGCTACCGCTATGGATTCGGCGCGGAGGTCGGGATCAGCACTGGGAAGATTCATGCAAGAGGCCCGGTCGGACTGGAAGGGCTCATGACCTATAAATACCGTTTATATGGAAACGGACAGACAGTAGGAGATTATGCGGAAGGACGGAAGCAGTTCCATTTTGAGGATCTTCCGACTGCGTAACTGAACTGAATAACTGAAGATAAAATGAGCCCTCGGCTTTTGATATGTACCCTCTTTACTGGACAGCCAGTCAGGAGGGTGCGTATCACGCTGCCGAGGGCATTTCTTATGGCCTTTGACCGGGAACCGGATGCATTCTCAGATTTTATAAAGACCGAACGCTCCCAGAATGGATGTTACGAAAATAACGAGAAGGAGAACCGGCGCGACATATTTAATGATAACGCGGAAGGTGCTCTCTCTGGTGAAAGGACCGGAAATTTCGATTTCCTTCTTAAACCGGTCAAATCCGACAGCGTACGTGATAAGAAGGCACGTGCAGAGTGCGGAGATCGGAAGAATAACAGAATTGGAAATGAAATCAAAGAAATCCAGGAACTGCATGCCGATGATCGTAACGTTACTCAGTACACCATATCCTACCGCGGAAAGCGTTCCAAGAATGATGCAGAGGACAGTAGTCAAAGCTGCTGATTTCGGACGGCTCAGATGGAGCTGATCCTGAAACGTCGATGTGCATGTTTCCAGAAGCGAGATGGAGCTTGTCAATGCTGCGAAAAATACGAGCACGAAAAACAGAATCGCGGTGATGTGACCGATGCCGCCCATACCCTGGAATACCTTCGGAAGTGTAATGAACATCAGGGAAGGTCCTGCGTTTAACGCTTTCAGGCTGCCGCCGGAATATGCGAAGACGCCCGGAATGACCATGAGCGAAGCAAGAACCGCGACGGTGGTGTCTACGATCGCGATCTGGTTTCCGGATTTGGTGATGTTGACGTCCTTCTTCATATAGGAACCATATGTGTATAGAATTCCCATCGCGATGGAAAGTGAATAGAACATTTGTCCGAGAGCCGCAACGATTGTCTTTATCGAGAATTCCCGGAAGTTCGGAAGGAACAGGTACTTCACGCCGGCAAGCGCGCCCGGGCGCGTAATGGAAAAGATGGCTACAATAACGGCTAGAATGATCAAAGCAGGCATCATTATCATGGATACACGTTCAATTCCGCTTTTAACGCCGGCCAGAATAATAGCCAGCGTGATCAGGAGGAAGACGATGAACCAGAATTCCGCGCTTTCGGAGTTCGAAATAAAATTGGAGAAAAATGTATCATCGGCCATGTTTTTCATGCCCTGCGTGAGATATGCGAAGAGGTATTTCATGACCCATCCGCCGATGACGCAGTAATAAGGGGCGATGATCATCGGAGCGATCGCGTTCAGAACGCCGCCCAGTTTGAAGCGGAATCCGCTCCCGAATGATGTGAATGCGCCGATCGGGCTCTTTCTGGTCATGCGGCCCAACGCGGTTTCTGCGTAAATCATGATCGTTCCGAAGAAGATAACTAAGATAATGTAGACGAGGAGAAAAATTCCGCCGCCGTATTTTGCGGCGAGATACGGGAAACGCCAGATATTCCCCAAACCTACCGCGGAGCCGGCTGTCGCAAGGACATAGCCCAAACTTCCGGAAAATGTGCCCCGTTTCTCTTTTGATGACATTTGTTTCACCCTTTCTCATTTTTCCTGAATTTTCGGAAAGCCTTTCATCAATCATGCTTTCCTGGAAAGTTTATAACAAAGAATGTATCACGGATAATACTTTGATTCAAGGGAAATTGTGCGGTTAAACGACAATTATTAAAAAAATTAATGCACTATTCCTAATAGGGTCAAATGGGGTCAAACCGGGGTAGGACTTCATTGCTTTCGGTTGCTTTTTTCGGCTTTTCAGGTGATAATAACAGGCATGGAACAGGTATCTTTTTTTGAAAAAAAAGCAGTACA
>JAQXNW010000046.1 GCA_029098205.1 Eubacteriales bacterium
TGTCTATGCAGAATGCGTTCTGATAGCAATTTCCCAAAACATAGATCATCTTCACCGAAGGATTCAAAATGGGAGGTTGGGAGAACACCTGTATCCGTTGAAAACAGCATAAAAAACAAAGAACTCCCCCTCAAATGGGGGAGTACGCTCTGAAATGCCTGATGCAGGATCAAAGCCCAATTATTCTGCTCAGGCATTTTGTATACAAGAAAAGAGGCTGCCGCACCCGGCATAATTTTTTGCCTAATGCAACAGCCCCATTTTTGTTTTCCCGGGAAGTTTCGTGGACCGTACGTGAAAGAATGCGTCCTGTACGGATTTTCGGATTCATGGTATAATCACGTACAACCGAGAATTTCGGGAATTGACAGGATAGTGGTGTAGAGCATGGATTTTTTAAGCAGTCTTTTTGCTGGAATCGTGAGGCAGTTTTCGGCGCTGAACAGCACCGGAATTTTTTCACATGGATATACTACCGCAGCGAGAGCGCTATTTGTTATTCTTGCTTCGTTTATTCTGCTTCATTCGATCCTTTCTTTGATCAAAAGCAAGAGCCCGTCCGAAGTCTGGGCGTATTTCCATATTGAAAACGGACAGAACATTCCGGTTACCCATTGGGAAAATTCGATCGGCCGTTCCAAGACCTGCGATCTTCAGATTGATGATCTCAGCGTATCC
Organism: Eubacteriales bacterium; assembly: GCA_029098205.1. GTDB lineage: Bacteria > Bacillota > Clostridia > Peptostreptococcales > Anaerovoracaceae > Aminicella. The sequence continues at coordinate 679 of JAQXNW010000046.1, forward strand.
AGGAATCAGGGAATTCTTACCAGAAACAGCCGCGGAGAATGGACCTATATGGATTTGGGATCGCGGAACGGCGCTGTGATCAATGGAAAGAAAGTACAGAAGGATGAAACGGTCCGTGTGGAAACCGGCGATGAAATATTGATCGGAGGAGCGCTTTGTACGCTGTTTCCGGTCAGCATGGAAGAGCATATCCGGAACGTACGGGAGAGAACGGCGGGAACGCATCTGATGCCTCCGTGGGTTTCGCTGGTTCTGATTACGATCTTTCAGATCCTGACGGTTTTCCAGCTTCAGATCGCGATGGGCGACCGGTATCTTCCGCAGATCACCGCAGCGTTCTTTGGGATGATGGTTTTAATGTGGGTTTATACGATTACGCTCTGGGCTATGAAGCGAAGAGGGTTTGAGATCGAAACCATCGCTTTTTTTCTTTCGACTCTGAGCCTGGCGGTCGTTGCAACCTGTCTCCCCGGACAGGTTTTCAAGCAGTTTGCGGCAACCGCCGTCGGTGTTGTCTTTTTCCTTCTGCTTTGTGCTGTTCTCCGGGATCTCAAACGCACGCTGGCTCTTAAGAAAATCGCGTATATCGGGGCGGCCGGTCTTCTGATCATGAATTTGATTTTCGCATCAGTGAAATACGGCGCGCGGAACTGGATCCAGATCGGCGGCGTGTCTCTTCAGCCTTCGGAAATTGTGAAGGTTGCGTTTATCTGGGTCGGTGCGGCGACGATGGAAGAACTTTTTAACCGGAAGAATAATCTTCTGTTTACCGGTTTTTCGATTTTCTGTTTTCTTTGCCTGGCAAAGATGGGCGATTTCGGTACGGCCATTATTTTCTTCGCGACTTTTCTTGTGATTTCTTTCATGCGGAGCGGAGATTTTACGAAATTGATTGCCGTGCTCGGCGTCGCGTTCGTCGGCGGACTTCTTGTGCTCCGATTCCGTTCTTATGTCATGGAGCGGTTTCTTGTATGGGGGCATGTCTGGGAAAATGCGGATAAATTAGGATATCAGCAGACGAGAACTATGTCTGCGGCGGCGAGCGGAGGCCTTCTGGGTGTCGGAGCCGGCAATGGATGGCTTCATAATGTCGCTGCGTCGCAGACGGATCTGGTATTCGGCGTTGTGACGGAAGAATGGGGCCTTATCATCGCGGTTCTTGCGGTTCTTGCGATCGCGACGCTCTCCATTTTCGCATACCGCACGATTCTTTCCGGAAGGTCAACCTATTATACGATCGCGGCCTGCGCGACAACGGCTTTGTTCCTTGTCCAGACAATTTTGAACGTGTTTGGGTCGGTGGATATTCTTCCGCTGACCGGAGTTACTTTCCCATTCCTTTCGTATGGCGGCACGTCGATGGTCGCGTCGTGGGGGCTCCTCGCATTTTTGAAAGCAGCAGATACAAGAAGGAGGGCAAGCCTCGCGGTCAGTGAAAAGAGCCAGGGCTTCGAAGAAAAGCCTGGACCCTCTGATGAGTCCGGAGAGGAGGCGGCATTATGAAAAAACTGGAACGAAGAGCCGTTCTGGTACTTCTGCTCACGGTGTTTCTGCTCTCGGGAACCGCGCTTTTCGTATTCCGATACGTTCGAAACGGCAGCAAATGGGCGACCTTTTACGCGAATGCGTCGATCTATTCCAACGGATATCTGAAGGTAGGAACGATCTATGACCGGAACGGAGTGCTTCTTGCGGAGAATGGTGCCGGAGAAAATGGCGCTCCGAAATATAACGACGATAAGGAAATCCGTCTGGCGACCGCGCATGTCGTCGGAGACTCGAAAGGGAATGTCAGTACAAGTGCAGAGAACAAGCTGGCGGATCAGGTGATCGGCTATGATTTGCTGAACGGAACGTATTCAATTACAAACAGTTCGCATAAGATGCGTCTTTCCATCGATTCGGAGGCGAATCGGGCCGCGTACCGCGCGCTCGGAAGCCGAAACGGCTTCGCTGCCGTTTATAATTATGAGACGGGGGAAATCATCTGTCTTGTCAGCAAACCGACCTTCGATCCGGAGGATCCGCCGGATGTCAGCAGCGCTTCGTCCGGTACTTATATGAATAAAGTACTTTCCGGCCGCTTTGTTCCGGGGTCCACGTTCAAGCTGATTACATCGGCGGCGGCGATTGAGACGCTGGATGATCTGGATAATTTCACCTTTAACTGCACGGGCGCGTATTATGTGAACGGAGAGAAAATCACATGCACGCATGCGCATGGACATGAAGATTTTGAGTCTGCTTTGGCGAATTCCTGTAACGGCGCGTTCGGAAAAATTGCGATTCGTGTCGGCGCAGCGAACATGAAAGCGTATACGGAGAAATGCGGACTTACGCATGTTTATAATATCGATGGAATTAATAATGTGAAGGGGAGCTTTGACTTTCCTTCCAATGCGGATCTTAACCTCGGCTGGGCTGGAATCGGTCAGTGGAAGGATCTGGTAAATCCCCTGTCGATGCTTGTTTACATGGGAGCGATTGCGGGAGACGGGAAAGCGGCGGAGCCGCATCTCCTTCATTCTTCAGTCCGTCCTTCTTCCAAGACGAGCCGGATGATTGAAAGCTCAACCGCGGAAGAGCTGCAGAAACTGATGAAAAATAACGTAACCAGCACGTACGGAGCATCAAATTATCCGGGACTGGATATTTATGCGAAATCCGGAACCGCGGAGGTCGGCGACGGAACGAATAACGCCTGGTTTGTCGGATTCATTAAAAATACAGATGCGCCGTATGCTTTTGTCGTCTGCGTGGAAAATGGATCCAGCGGTTCGGTAACAGCGGGTCCGGTTGCAAGAGCGGTGCTGGATGAGCTGGTCGGAGAATAAAAGAAAAAGCTCTTTTGGGAGCATGAGAGGGAAGAACATTGAAGGAAGTCTATGTCACGGATCTTACGACGGGCCAGGAAATCGTAGAGTTTTTTATGATTAAGTCCTGCCAGATTCGTACCGGATCAAACGGCAAAATGTATTTCGACTTAAAACTGGGAGACAGAACAGGAGAAGTTTCTGCGAAAAAATGGGATGTGCAGGAAACGGATGTCGAACGGCTTGAAACATACCAGGAAGGGGACATTATCCGCGTAAAAGCGCAGGTGACGGAGTGGCAGAGCGCGAAGCAGCTTCGCGTGCTCCGGATTCGGAAGGCCTCGGCGGCGGACGCGATTGATATCCGTGAGTATGTACAGGCCGCTCCGGAGGATTCGGAAGAGATGTTTCAATATCTTAGAAGCACCGCGGAGTCGATGAAGGATCCGGATTTCCGGTCGATCACACTTCGTGTTCTGGATGAAAATCATGATCAGCTCCTGTATTATCCAGCGGCAGTCCGGATTCACCATGCGATGTACGGAGGGCTCCTCTATCACACGAAGAAAATGCTGATGAATGGGCTCGGAGTCGCGGAAGTATATCCGGAGCTCGACCGCGATCTTC
>JAQXNW010000047.1 GCA_029098205.1 Eubacteriales bacterium
GGATATCGAGAGATACAGAACGCTGATCGCACGGCTCGGTCTGAGAAAGTAATTGATTGTGAATTGCTGGCGGGGGGAGCAGTCTCCCCGTCAGTTTTTTTACACCGGACTGAGAAGTTTTCAGCGCCGGAAAGAGATGCAATAAACAGGAAGGAGTTGTTTATTCAGAATGGCGAGGTTTACAGATTACAGGACTTTTAAGACGGCGGTCGGAGGAAGGCTGCTTCAGGTTGAGATCGGGAAGGTATGCGAGCAGGCGAATGGTGCCTGCATGGTTCGGTATGGAGATTCCGTGGTTAACGTAACGGCCTGTGCTTCTAAGGAACCACGGCCGGATGCGGATTTTCTCCCTTTGAGCTGCGATTATGAAGAGAAAATGTATGCGGCCGGAAAAATCCCCGGCGGCTTTATTAAACGGGAAGGCCGTCCCAGCGAGAAAGCGATTCTCTGCTCCCGGCTGATGGACCGTCCGCTTCGTCCTTTGTTTCCGAAGGGGTATTATCATGATGTCGAGGTAGAGGCTATTGTAATGTCTGTGGATCTCGACTGTGAGACGGATGTGATGGCGATGATCGGATCTTCCATTGCGCTTGCGATCTCTGATATTCCGTGGGATGGTCCGACCGGTTCTGTCCGCGTTGGAAGAGTAAACGGCGAATTCGTGATTAATCCGACGCTTGAGCAGCGGGAGGTTTCTGACATTAATCTTACAGTCGCGGGAACGAAAGAAGCCATCATGATGGTGGAAGCGGGAGCAAACGAGGTTCCGGAAGATGTCATGCTGGACGCTATTTTCTTCGGTCATGAGGAAATAAAGAAAATCGTCGCTTTCATCAATGAAATCGTGAAGGAAGTCGGAAAACCGAAGCAGGAAGAGGAATTATATACGATTCCGGAAGACATTGATCGGGCGGTTCGCGCGTATGCATCTGACAAAATGCGCGCTGCCGTCCGTAATTCGGACAAGATGACACGCCTCGACCGTATGGATCAGGTGGAAGTGGATACACAGGAACATTTCGCGGAAGAGTATCCGGAAAACGAGAAGGATATCGCGAATGTACTTTACAATATCACAAAGGAAAGCGTACGCGGAATGATTCTCGATGAGGGAATCCGCCCGGATGACCGGAAGCTGGACGAAATCCGTCCGGTATGGTGCGAAACCGGTGTCCTTCCAAGAGTGCACGGCACAGGGCTTTTCAAGCGCGGACAGACTCAGGTTCTTTCTGCATGTACACTGGCTCCGCTCAGTGAAGGACAGAGAATCGACGGACTCACAGAGCAGACTGGAAAGCGTTATATCCACCACTATAACTTCCCTGGTTTCTGCACGGGAGAAGCGAAGAAGCCGAGAAGCGCCGGAAGAAGAGAGATCGGACATGGCGCTCTGGCGGAGCGGGCTCTGGCGCCGGTAATTCCGTCGGAGGAAGAATTCCCGTATGCGATCCGTGTCGTATCGGAGGTTCTGTCTTCGAACGGTTCTTCTTCGATGGCGTCGACTTGCGGATCCTGTCTGGCTCTTATGGACGCGGGTGTTCCGATTAAGCGCCCGGTAGCTGGTGTTGCGATGGGTCTTATCGAACGTGTGGAAGAGGACGGATCGAGTAAGATGGCGATTCTCAGCGATATCCAGGGTATGGAAGATTTCCTGGGTGACATGGACTTTAAGGTGACGGGAACTTCCGTCGGCGTCACTGCTATGCAGATGGATATCAAGGTGCATGGTCTTTCCCGTGATATTCTGGCGAAGGCGCTGGAACAGGCGAAGAATGGACGTATGCATATCATGAATATCATGCTGGAGGAAATTCCGGAGCCGCGGAAGGAACTGTCTCCATGGGCACCGCGCTGCATCGCGCTTCGGATCGATCCGGACAAAGTACGCATCGTGATCGGGCCGGGAGGAAAGACGATTAATAAGATTGTCGATGAGACCGGCGCGAAGATCGATATTTCGGAGGAGGATCCGGGTCTTGTCACCATTTACGGAAACGACATGGAAGGCGCGGAGCAGGCGAAGAAGCAGATTGAGCTTCTGACGAAAGAAGTGGAAGTCGGCGAAGTTTATGACGGAACCGTAAAACGGATCATGAACTTCGGAGCGTTCATCGAAGTGCTTCCAGGCAAGGAAGGTCTTCTTCACATTTCCAAGATGTCCGATCACAGAATCGCGAAAGTGGAAGATGTGATGAATCTTGGAGATACGGTCCGCGTGAAAGTCGCGGAGATTGACAGCCAGAACCGGATCAATCTTGTGATGGCTAAATAACAGGGCGCATAGGAATGTTTACCCGGATGGTTTCCGGGTACAGTCTTATATAAAGCGCTTATCTGAATAATGAGTAAACGCGGGAATCCGATATTCTGATGGTTTCCGCGAAGTGTATACGGAAGGAATGAGCAGCAGGATGTTTGAGAATTTATCTGAAAAACCGGTAAAAGACGTCCAGAAAGCACAGGTAGAGGAATGGAAGAAAGAAGATCTTCTGTCCCGCTGTGTGAAGGAAAGAGAAGGAAGCCCGAATTTCATCTTTTTTGAAGGACCGCCGACTGCAAACGGAAAGCCGGGCATTCATCACGTCATGGCACGTACGCTGAAGGATTC
>JAQXNW010000048.1 GCA_029098205.1 Eubacteriales bacterium
AAATCGATGCCGCCGATGTTCCGGATTTCCGCAACGTGGGTGTGCCCGAAGCAGACGGCGCTGCACGCCTGTTCCTCTGCAAGATAATACAGATTCTGGTGCGACAGGTCTGCCTGCTCCATATGTCCGTGCGTAAGAAGAAGGCGGCCGGACGGAAGGTCCAGAATCTGATAATTTCTCTCAAAGCAGCCGTCGCAGTTTCCGGGAACGTTCCAGAGAGGAAGACGGACTTCCTTTGCGAATGCGTCGGCATCTCTCAGAAGGTCGCCCGCGTGGAGCACGCCGTCGATCCTGGTGCCGGAATCGGTGACCCGGCGGAACATTTCAAGTGCCCGTTCAATCGTACCGTGTGTATCACTGATTACGAAAAGATTCATACTGTGTTCTTCTCCTTTTTCAGTTTCTGTGTTATAGTTTCTGCGGATTATGCTATAATTATAAATCATTGAAAGCAGTATGGACATATGGTTAGAAAAATGAGCTTGAAACAGTTAGGAAAAGAAAGATGGAAATCGATTTTCACGTTCTTTATGGCGGGCGTGCTGATCATTCTTTTTTATTTCTTTGCGAAAAACATACAGTCGGTCTGGGCATTTATTAAGACGTTGAATGGCATTCTGATGCCTTTTATTCTCGGATTTGTGATGGCCTATCTGCTTTGCCCGATCTACAACTGGGTCACAGGAAGAACGTACCGGTTCTTCCGGGCCCGTGTAAAATCGAAGCGGCGTGCGATGTCGATCGGACGTTTCTTTGGTACGCTTATTTCGCTGACTTTCCTTTGTCTATGCGTCGCATTTTTCCTCTGGCTTCTGATTCCGCATCTGATCCGCACGGCGGTTGCGGTTGTGGAGGTTCTTCCGGGGCGGATCACGGATCTTCAGAACTGGATTGACAAGCTTCTGATTCGTTCGAATCATAAGGAATTCGTTCCCATGGTCGATCAGTTTCTCGTGGATGGAAGCTCGACGCTTCTTACCGCTGTGGAGAAAATTCTTCTTCCGGGGAAGGGCTCTCTTGTTGTGCGCGTCGCGAACGGTGTGATTACGGTTGCGAGAGGATTCCTGAATTTCCTGATCGGCATCATCGCCTGCGCCTATTTTCTGAATGGCAAGGAGCGTTTTCTGGCCGGAATCAAACGATTCATCGAAGCGCACTTTAATGATAAGAGAGTCAGCGGCATCTATGATTTCGGACGGTTCGCGAACGATACGTTCGGCGGATTCATTACGGGAAAGATCATCGATTCCATCATCATCGGATTTATCTGCTACGGTGCGATGTGGGTTCTGAAGCTGCCGTATGCGGCGCTGATTAGTACGATCGTCGGAGTGACCAATGTAATTCCTTTCTTCGGTCCGTTCATCGGAGCGATTCCTTCTGCGGTGATTATCTGCGTGGACAGTCCGGTGAAGGCTTTGATTTTTCTGATCATGATTCTTTGTCTTCAGCAGTTTGACGGAAATATCCTGGGACCGTTTATCCTCGGAGGACGCGTTGGCATCGCGAGTTTCTGGGTTATGTTTTCCATCATTGTCGGAGGCGGGCTGTTCGGGGTCCTTGGAATGCTGTTCGCGGTACCTGTTTTTACGATTCTGTCGTATTATCTGGACCGGCACACGGGAATCCTTCTGGTGAAGAAGGGCGGGAAATCCAATCTGGAAGATTATATGACGTTTAAATCGTATGGCATACGGAAAGAGGATGAGGATGAACTCATTCCGCAGCTCCGCACCCGCAGCAAGGGCGAGCGGGAGCGTTCGTTCTTTTATTCAGCCCCGGTGATTGGGAAAATCGTTTCTGCTGCGGACGGCGGGAAGAAAGAGGAACAGAAGCACGTCTCCTCGAAGCCTCCGAAACTCCGCAGGGACACAGAGCCGGTCGGAAAGAAGCTTCCGGAAGATTCGAATAAAACGGAAAAAACCGAGAAGGACGGGAATACGAAAACGCAGGATTCGGAATGATCTTCCGAGTCGGGTGAACACTGCGGAATTCGTATGAAAAATCCTTGCGTGTTCCGCAGGCTTGCAGGCATATAGAGGACAGAGAAAGTGTATTAAGGACAGAGAAAGAAACAGACATGAAACAGATCGAACAGGCGGACATGAAAGAATATACATCCTTCCGGGCCGGCGGTAAGGCGGATGTTCTTTATATTGCAGACACGAAAGAGGAGCTTCTGGAGCTTCTAAAGGAATTTCGCGAGAAGGGTACGGAGTATTTGATTCTGGGGAACGGAACGAATACGCTTGTCCGGGACGAAGGAATCCGGATTCCGGTTGTGAAGCTGGGAGAAGCCTTCGAGGGGATCGAAGAAATCACCGAAGAAGAAGCGGACCCGGATGGTGCGGAAAGTCCGGAAGCGAAGGCGGGAAACATACATTATATAAGCGCAGGTGCAGCAGTGCTGATGTCCGCCTGCGCGAAAAAAGCGCTCTCTCTGGGACTCAGCGGATTTGAGCCTTTGTCCGGGATTCCTGGAAGCATCGGAGGAGCGTTGTTCATGAACGGCGGTGCATACGGAACGGAGATGAAGGACATCGCCGTTTCGGCGGAGGTGCTTTCGAAGGAGGATCTTTTCATCCGTCGTGTCCCTCTCCGTGAGATGGACCTTTCGTATCGGCACAGCAGATTTCAGAAAAGCGGCGATTTGATTCTTTCCGTGCAGATCCGCCTTTCGGAGAGAAATCCGGAAGAAATTTCCGATGCGATGAAATCATATGCGGCAAGGCGCAATGAGAAACAGCCGGTTCGATATCCCAGCGCGGGAAGCTTCTTCAAGCGTCCGGATGGATATTACGCGGGAGCGCTGATTCAGGAGGCGGGACTGAAAGGGCTTTCTGTTGGAGGCGCGCAGGTATCGGAGCTCCATGCGGGGTTCATCATCAACCGCGGCGGGGCAACGGCGCAGGATATCATCGATTTGATGCATCTTGTGCAGAATACGGTCTATATGAAGAGCGGCGTCCGTCTGGAGCCGGAAGTTCGGATTATCGGAGGCTGATGGGTGGGCCATGAGTACTGATAAATTGAAGGTGGTCATCGTGACAGGCCTCTCCGGCGCGGGGAAGACCTGTGCGGCGGATTGGTTTGAGGATCACGGATATTATGTCGTGGATAATATGCCGCCGGCTCTGATTCCGAATTTCCTGGAGATTTTCGGATACGGAGAGGAAGGCATCGGGAAAGCGGCTCTGGTCGTCGATATCCGAAGCGAGGAATTTTTCCCGGAGCTTCGTACGATGCTGCAGGTTCTTAAGAAAGACCCGCGCATCGATCTTACGGTGCTGTTCATGGAAGCGTCCAATGAGGCGCTGATCCGAAGGTTCAGTGAAACCAGGAGGGAACATCCTCTGGCGAAGGGCGGAAGAACCAGCGCCAGGACCATCGATCTGGAGCGGAGCATGCTGGAGGATATCCGGGCTATGTCGGATTATATCCTCGATACGACAAATACGAAGGTAGCGGAGCTCTATGAGGAAATGACCTCTGTGTTTACGGAGAGCGCCGGTGAAAAGAAGCGTTTTCATATTCATGTCCTTTCGTTCGGCTATAAGCATGGCATCGCGCAGGGCGTAGATATCGTGCTGGATATGCGGTTCCTGCCGAATCCTTTTTATGTCAGCAGCCTTCGGAATCTGACGGGAAATAACAAGAAGGTGCAGCGGTATGTCCTGAAGCATAAGGAAGCGAATCAGTTCATGGATCAGCTGGATCAGATGCTTGCTCTGATGATTCCGCATTTCGTGGAACAGGGGAAATTCCATCTCAATCTCGCGTTCGGATGCACGGGCGGGCAGCACCGTTCGGTCGCGATGGCGAACGCGATGAGTCAGCGGCTTTCGCAGGAAGGCTATCAGGTGACGGTGGAGCACCGGGAACTGCAGAAGAAAAAATAGGAAAAAAGAACCCGGCTGCTGCCGGGTTTCCGGCTTTTTGGGTATTTAGTTATTAGATAGTTATCAGACAATCGTTATCAGGCTTTTCGTTTTGTGAAAGTCTGAATGTTTTCAAATAGAGAACGTCAAAGGAATGAGGAAGGTGCTTTATGTCGTTTGCGTCGGATACGAAAGGGGAGCTTTGCCGGATCGATCCTCCGAAAAAATGCTGTGAGCTTGCGGAGATCGCTGGATTCCTGCGTGTTTCAGGAAGCCTCAGGCTGAGCGGGAGAGGACAGATTACGATTCTCTGTTCTACGGAAAGCGCGGCAGCGGCGCGTCACTACCGAAGCCTTCTTCAGGATTATTTCCACATCTCCACGGAGCTTGGGGCGGCGGAAGGTTCGGCCATGCGGAAAGGGCACCGGTATTATCTGATGATCGATCCTTTGTCCAAGAGCGAGGAGGTTCTCCGGGAAACGGGAATATTGATGATCCGGGAGGGCAGCAATTATATTTCGGATGGCATTTATGACGGTCTGATTCGGACAAAGTGCTGCCGGAAGGCGTACCTGCGCGGTATTTTCATTGGCGCTGGCACCGTCGCGAACCCGGAGAAGAGCTACGATCTTGAATTCGTTCTGTCCAGCCGGAAGCTCGCGCAGGATCTTCGGAAGCTGATCCGTTCGTTTGAGGATCTTTCGGCGAAGATTACGGAGCGGAAGGGAAAGTATATCGTCTACATGAAGAACGCGCAGTATATCAGTGATACTTTGGCATTGATGGGCGCGCATTCGCAGGTCCTCCGGATGGAAGACGTGCGGATTCGAAAGGAGCTTCTGAACAAGACGGTGCGGATTACAAACTGCGATGCGGCGAATACGGACCGCGCGCTGGATGCGTCTGAGAAGCAGGTGCAGGCGATCCGCTGGCTGCAGGAACAGGGAGAGTACGCGCGTTTGTCCGAAAAGCTTCAGGCCATAGGAGACCTTCGGATGGAGCATCCGGATGCGAGTCTTAGGGAGCTGGGCGAGATGATGGATCCGCCGATGCAGAAATCCGCTGTGGGAAACCGTCTTTCGAGGATTGTTTCGAAGGCGGAAGAGGCCGGTTTTATGAAGCCGGATTTGCTCTGAGGATGGCAGAAAATAAAATTCGGAATATTTATAATTAATCAAATATCGTGATTTGTATAGGCAATTTTTCTTGAAGAACCGGAACCCAGATGGTAGACTGATGGTAAATCAAATATTGCGAATCGTTTACCAATGATGCGTAATGTTTGTTTCGAAAACGCTGGGGAGAGAAGGGAGGCTTTCGGATGTTCGAAAACGAATTGGAGATCATACGTTCCCGGGAGAAAGCCGCGGATGATCTGGTCGCGAAAGCGAAAGCGGACGCGGAGAGCATCCTCGCCGAAGCGAAGCAGAAGGCTTCGAAGATTCTGGACGACGCGAAGAAAGAAGCGGATGCGATTGTGGATGCTTCGGTGGAAGAAGGGACGGACACTGCGAAGCAGAATTACAGCGAGAAGATGGATTCAGCCGAGCAGGAAAAGAAGGGTCTGGCAGAAGAAGCGGCCGCGCGGACGGAGGCCTGTGCGGATGAAATCGCGGAAAGGATCGTGAGAAGTGTCCATTGTTAAGATGAAGAAGATCCAGGTGATCGGCATGGACCGGGATCGGGACAGGCTGATCCGGGATTTGATGAATCTCGGCGCGGTTGAGATTTCATCGAAGAAGCCGGAGGAGAACGAAGGCGCTGCGAATCTTCTGACGGACAGTGACATGGAGCAGATTCAGAAACTGGATCAGGAAATCTCGGACACAGAGCTGGCGCTGGAGACGCTGGATAAATACAGTCCGGAGAAGCGGCCTCTGTTTTTCACAAGATCGGAAATGGGGAGACAGTCCTTCGAGGCGGTTCTCACTGAATCCGATACCATCCGGAGGCAGCGGGGAGAGATCCTGGAGCTTCATGAAAAACTGCATCAGATGAATGAGGAACGGAACCGCGCTTCTTCGGAAATTATGTCACTCGAACCCTGGGAAGCATACGGAGCTCCTCTGGAACAGAAGGAAACGGAATCGTGTATGATTTCGCTGGGCATTCTTCCGCAGAACCCGCAGGATGATCTTCGGGCGAAACTGGAAGAAGCGGGCGACACGTGGATGCTGGAAACCGTCCGGCAGGATAAGAACTATCTGTATCTGCTTTTTGTATGCATGAAACAGGACGCGGATGTCTATCAGAACCTGTTAAAACAGGCCGGATGGACGGAAGCGCCGTTCCGGGATCTTAAAGGAACGGTCGCGGAATGTGAAGCAGACGCCCGTGAACGGATCGCGGATATTGAGGAGAAGATCCGGGGCGTCGAAGCGGATATAACCGGACGTTTCAATCAGAAGAAAACCATTGAGTGCTATCACGACGGACTTCTGATTGAAAGAGACCGGATTGCCGTAAAAGGAAATCTCCTTCATACAGAGAGAACGTTCCTGTTTGAAGGATGGGTTCCGGTTCCGGCTGTGAAGAAAGTTGAAAAATGTCTGGACGCGTCCGGATGCTATTACCAGCTGTCGGATCCTTCCGAGGAGGATACCGTGCCGGTTCTGACGAAGGCGGGAAAATTTGTTTATCCGTTCGAAGCCATAACATCGATGTATTCTCTTCCGGATTATCACGGGATCGATCCGACCAGCTTCTTTGCGATATTCTATGCGCTGTTTTTCGGAATGATGCTGAGCGATGCGGGATACGGAGTCATTATCACTGTAGCGACGGCTTTAATCCTTAAAAAATACAAGCTGGAAGGAACCACCTACCAGATGATCAAAATGTTCTTCTACTGCGGCATTGCGACGATCTTCTGGGGAGCGCTGTTTGGAAGCTGGTTCGGGAATTTCGTGCAGGTATTTTCCGGAACGTTCTTGGGAAAAGAGGTTTCGATCCGGCCGATCTGGTTCG
>JAQXNW010000049.1 GCA_029098205.1 Eubacteriales bacterium
CCATCGCAGCGAATACAACGCTTCCTGTCATTGGAATTCCGGTGAAATCGTCGACACTGGACGGCATGGATTCTCTGCTTTCCACGGTGCAGATGCCAAGCGGCATTCCGGTTGCGACGGTGGCGATTGACGGGTCAAAGAATGCTGCTCTTCTTGCAGCGGAGATGATTGCGATTGAGGATCCTGCTCTCGCGGAAAAGCTGGACCAGCTTCGTAAAAGCGGTGCTGAGAATGTGCTTCGGAAGAATAAGTCCATCGAAGAGAAGTATAATAAATAGTGACAGGAAGAATCGGTCTTTCACAGGACTTCGGAGATAAACAAGTATGAGCAATTTACATGAAGAATGTGGTGTATTTGGAATTTTTTCCACAGAAACGCAGGACGTGGCAAGCACGACTTACTATGGTCTTTTTGCGCTTCAGCACCGGGGACAGGAGAGCTGCGGAATTGTTGTGAATGACCGCGGGCTTTTCAATTATCAGAAGGATGTCGGTCTTCTGAACGATGTTTTCAACCAGCTAAACTTAAAAAGCTTGGGGACAGGCCAGATTGCTGTCGGACACTGCCGCTACGGCACAACCGGTAAAACAGACCGCGTAAATGTTCAGCCGATCGTTGTCAACCATTTTAAGGGGAGGATCGCTCTTGCGCATAACGGAAACCTCGTAAACGCGTTCGAACTTCGGAGAAAGTTCGAGTCGGACGGCCATATCTTCCATATGACCATTGACAGCGAGGTCATCACCCATGCGATTATTCAGGAACGTCTGAATTCCGATTCGATTGAAGAGGCTGTCAACCGGACGATGGATTATCTGGAAGGCGCCTATTCGCTGGTGATCATGTCCCCGCAGAAGCTGATCGCCGTTCGGGATCCTAAGGGATTCAGACCGCTCTGCTATGGAAAACGGGATGACAACACGTACATCGTAGCTTCTGAATCCTGTGCATTGGATGCAGTCGGTGCGAAATTCATCCGTGATGTCGAGCCGGGTGAAATTATTGTATTCAGCAAGAACGGCATCCGTTCCATCAAGGATCATTGCCATACGAAAAAACGCACTGCTTGTATTTTCGAATTTCTGTATTTCGCGCGCCCGGACTCCGTCATTGACGGCGTCAGCGTGCATCAGGCAAGAGTGCAGGCCGGAAAAATTCTTGCGGAGGCGCATCCGGTCGATGCGGATATTGTTGTCGGAGTTCCGGATTCCGGTCTGGATGCTGCATTGGGATATTCCCTCCAGTCGAAAATTCCCTATGGAATGGGATTCATAAAAAACAAATACATCGGACGCACTTTTATCGCTCCGGGTCAGAAAAACAGGGAGGATAAGGTCCGCATCAAACTGAATGTAATTGCTGACTCCATAAAAGGGAAACGCGTCGTGCTGGTGGATGATTCGATTGTCCGCGGTACGACCATCACCCGCATCGTAAAACTTCTCAGGAATGCCGGCGCCAAGGAAATTCATGTCCGTTCTTCCGCGCCGCCGTTTACAGATCCATGTTATTACGGCACCGATGTTGATACGAAGGACAAACTGATTGCCTGTCAGCATCCGATTGATGAGATTGCCGGTGTTATCGGCGCAGACAGTGTCGGATATCTTCCGGTTGATGAACTCTATAGAATCATCGGGACGGAGCCGCGGAAGGGCTACTGCTGCAGCTGCTTCACAGGTTTTTATCCAACGAGAGTGCCGACCGGCGAGAAAAACCGTTTCGAAATGAAAATCAGCAGCACGGAGAAGGATGAAGAATCAGAAAAGAAAGATAAAGATTCCCGTCCGTATATTGACTACATTCGTGACTGATTGCAAATTCAAAGGTGATACAAGCATAAGAAGACAAACGGAGGAATGGAATGGCTAAAAGTTTCAGTGAAAGTTATAAGAATGCCGGCGTCGACATTACTGCCGGATACAAATCCGTGCAGCTCATGAAGAAATATGTCGACCGGACTTCCAAGTTCGGCGCTGGTGACAGCATCGGAGGATTCGGCGGACTGTATCCTCTTGACATGTCGGAACTTTCCGAGCCGGTTATGGTCAGCGGGACAGATGGCGTTGGGACAAAACTTAAAATTGCCTTCTTAATGGATAAGCACGATACCGTTGGGATTGACTGCGTTGCGATGTGCGTAAACGATGTACTCTGTGTCGGAGCAAAACCGCTTTATTTTCTGGACTACATCGCCTGCGGGAAGAATTATCCTGAGAAAATCGCTGAAATCGTAAAAGGTGTTGCTGAAGGATGCGTACAGGCTGAGTCTGCTTTGATCGGCGGGGAAACAGCAGAAATGCCGGGATTCTATCCGGAAGATGAATATGATCTGGCTGGTTTTTCTGTCGGCGTCGTCGATAAGTCCAAGATTCTGGATAAGACAGCCATTCTCCCAGGCGACGTTTTGATCGGTCTTCCGTCTTCCGGCGTTCATTCGAATGGATTTTCTCTGGTTCGGAAAATCTTCCATATTGGCGAATGCGATCTGAATCAGAAGTCTGAAGGTCTTGGAGGCGCGACTCTTGGGGAGACGCTTCTTACGCCGACAAAGATTTATGTAAAACCGATGAAAGCGCTTTTTGAGAAAGTTCCGGTTAAATCCGTCGCGCATATTACCGGAGGCGGCTTTTATGAGAATATTCCGAGGAGCCTTCCGTATGTATTCGGCTTACGGATTCCTAATAAAAACGTCCGGGTGCTTCCTATTTTTGACCTTATTCAGAAGACGGGGAATATTCCGGAGCACGATATGTTTAATACATATAATATGGGAGTCGGAATGACAGCCGTGGTTGCTCCGGAGTATGCGGATGAGGCGATCCGTATTCTTAAGGAAAATGGTGAAGATGCATACGTTCTTGGAGAAACGACAGATTCGAAAGAAGGCGTAGAACTATGCTAGGGAAAAAAGCCCACATCGCCGTTCTTGTTTCCGGCGGAGGAACAAATCTGCAGGCTTTGATCGATGCGGAAAAGAGCGGCATCATTAAAAGCGGTGAAATCGTTCTCGTGATTTCAAACAAACCGGGCGCATATGCTCTTGAACGTGCGAAAAAAGCCGGGATCGACATATATGTTACAAAAGAAGAGAGCGAGATGCTCCGGATCCTGGATGAATATAATATTGATCTAATTATTCTGGCAGGATTCCTGAAAATTCTTTCTCCTTCATTCATTAAAAAATATCCGAACCGCATCATCAATGTGCATCCTGCTCTGATCCCGTCTTTCTGCGGAAAAGGCGCATATGGTCTTCATGTACACGAACAGGCGCTCGCCTATGGGGTCAAAGTGACAGGCGCCACGGTGCATTTCGTGAATGAAGTTCCGGATGGAGGAAAAATCATCTTCCAGAAAGCGGTGAATGTGGAAGAGGGAGATACTCCGGAAACCCTTCAGCGGCGTGTCATGGAGCAGGCAGAATGGAAGCTTCTTCCGATGGCCGCAGAAAAGGTTGCTGCAGAAATTATCAGAGGAGGGAAATAGAATGGCATATGCAGATCCTTATGAAATCAGGACGATGGCTGAGCGGAACGCGGGGAATCCTTATGTCGGCCGCGGCATCGCCGTTGGTTTCACGAAAAATATGAAGAAAGCGGTTCTCGCATATTTCATTATGGGGAGATCGGCGAACAGCCGGAACCGGATATTCCTTAAAACAGGTGATGACGTGATGATCAAACCTTTCGATGCGTCAAAGGTCGAAGATCCTTCTCTGATCATTTATTATCCGGTTCGTACGAAAGGGAAACAGATCATTGTAACGAACGGCGATCAGACCGATACCGTTGCGGATGAGATCGATCGGAATGGTGTGAAGGATGCGTTTGATCATGCGCTTCTCACAAGAAAATTTGAACCGGATCCGCCGAATTTTACGCCTAGAATCAGCGCAATGCTGGATCTTTCCGATGCTTCGCATCCGGGATACGAAATCAGCATTCTGAAAAGCGGCGATCCGTATGGAAAAACCGATGCAAAGTTCTTCTTCCACTATGACGGGAATGAAAGCCTCGGGCATTTTATCCATACATACATCACAGATGGCAATCCGATTCCGACGTTTACCGGTGAGCCGGAGCGTGTATCCATTCCGGAAGACATCGATGCATTCACCAACGAAATCTGGGACAGCATCGATGCTGAAAACAAAGTTTCTCTTTATGTCCGCTATACTGATGTAAAGACCGGAAAATACGAATCCCGCTTAATTAATAAAAACAAATAGAATACGCATTCAAAACGCTTGATGCGGCGGATTTCCAAAGGATCATTACTAATTAAGGAGGCACTTTAATGAAAGAACTTGCGTTAAAATACGGCTGCAATCCGAATCAGAAACCTTCCCGAATTTTCATGGAAGATGGAAGTGACCTTCCGGTTACTGTTTTAAACGGCAAGCCGGGTTATATAAACTTCCTGGACGCGCTGAACGGCTGGCAGCTTGTAAGCGACATGAAGAAGGCAACCGGGCTTCCGGCCGCGGCTTCTTTCAAACATGTATCGCCGGCCGGTGCCGCAGTTGGTCTGCCTCTTTCCGAAACTCTTCGGAAAATTTACTGGATCGATGATATGCCGGAAGATCTTTCTCCGCTTGCATGCGCCTATGCAAGGGCCAGAGGCGCGGACAGGATGTCTTCTTTCGGAGATTTCATCTCACTCTCGGATCCTTGTGACAAAGATACCGCAAGTCTTATTAAACGGGAAGTTTCCGACGGTGTCATCGCACCGGGCTATACGGATGAGGCACTGGAAATTCTCCGCACGAAGAAAAAAGGGAACTATGTCGTAATTCAGATTGATGAGAATTACAAGCCCCAGAAGCTGGAACGCAAGCAGGTTTTCGGCGTGACATTCGAGCAGGGAAGACAGGAACTCGTTATTGATGACGAATTCCTGTCAAATATCGTAACGAAAAACAAAGAACTTCCGAAGGAAGCTCTCCGTGATATGAAAATCGCTTTGATCACCCTGAAGTATACACAGTCAAACTCTGTATGCTTTGTGAAGGACGGGCAGGCGATCGGTGTTGGAGCCGGTCAGCAGTCCCGTGTTCACTGCACGCGCCTTGCAGGATCCAAGGCGGATAATTGGTGGCTCCGTCAGAGTCCGCAGGTTTTGAACCTGCCGTTTAAAGACGGCATCCACCGTGCGGATCGGGACAATGCCATCGATGTATATATGGGCGATGAATATATGGATGTTCTTCGTGACGGCGCATGGCAGAAAGTATTTACGAAGCAGCCGGAGGTCTTCACAAGTGAGGAGAAGCGCGCCTGGCTCGACAAGCTGGATGGAGTGACACTGGGTTCCGATGCGTTTTTCCCGTTTTCGGACAATATCGAGCGTGCGCATAAAAGCGGCGTGAAATACATTGCAGAGCCGGGCGGTTCGGTGCGGGATGACCTCGTCATCGAATGCTGTGATAAATATGGAATGGTAATGTCGTTTACAGGCCTTCGTCTGTTCCATCATTAATCAT
>JAQXNW010000050.1 GCA_029098205.1 Eubacteriales bacterium
TGCAGGAAGATAATATTCGGCTTGTTTTCCGTATTCGCCGTATTGGTCGCCGCCGGGAGTTTCATCGTGCCGTCCGAATTCATATATTCATCTTTGCTAAAGATGCTCATTACCGCTTTTTTGCTGTAGTTCGCCGGACGCTTAATGCCGGTGTTCAGCCATGTATTAATAAAGCAGTACGGAACGCCGTAATCTTCGTACGCATAAGCCAGATTGCCGAAGAATGTATTCAGAATGCCGATTTTGATTCCTCCGAACACAGCGCCGACCGTCACGAGAATCGCGATCAGAATGCCCAGAAGCGTTCTTTTGTACTTTATCTTTTCCGGGCGCTTCGGTCCTTTAAAGAACAGAATCGTGAACGATACAATCGCGATGGTAAGGGCCGCGAGGATCAGAATGATCTGCATTTTCGAGAAATACGTCGTGATGATCGTCGCGCCGTCTCCCAGATTGGAGAAGTCTTTCACAGTAAACGGCGTCATTCTCTGCGTAAGAATGATTCCGTTCGTAATGCCGAGGGAAACCCAGACTGCCGATATCAACGTCGTGACAAAGCTCCCTCTTCGGAACAGCGCGGAGATCAGCAGCGTAGAATAGATAATCAGCGTGTTGATCAGGAAAACAAGCGGTTTCGTGACCAAAAAGTATAGACCGCCGTATCCGGGCATCTGGTTTCTGGCAAGCGTTTCAATCAGCAAATTATATAGGAAAGCGAGAATAAAGCACCATACAAAAGGGTTTCTTACCTTTTCATTATGGTAAAATGCTCTCAGTTTCTTCAGCATATCTTCTGTACTCCTGCTTAATACTTAATCATTAATCCTGCACACAAACGTTTTCTTCCGAAAGTCCGTCCGCAAGACGCGCGAATTCTGCAAGATCCAGCGTCTCTGCCCGGCGCTTCGGATCGATTCCAGCCGCGTTCAGGCATCTCTCGATTTCATTCTTCGGTTTTCCAAGCCCTGAAAGGGAATTCAGCAGAGTTTTCCTCCGCTGCTGGAACGCCGCGCGGACCGTGCGGAAATACCATTCCTCACTCTTTGTCTCAACGGCCGGCACCTTCCGGAAACGCATATGAAGAACGGCCGAATCTACCTTCGGCGCTGGCATGAAATCCTCTTTCGGCACGATCCGGATGATTTCCGCTTCACAGAAATACTGCACCGCCACCGATAAAGCGCCATATGCTTTCGTCCCGGGTCCCGAAGCGATCCGTTCCGCCACTTCCTTCTGCACCATGACCGTAAGACTTTCCGCTGCCGGACGGCTTTTCAGAATCGCCATCAGAATCGGCGTCGTTATATAGTAAGGAAGGTTTCCCATTATTTTTACCGGGGCGTCCTTCCGAAGCCATTTTTCTTTCTCATCGGTCAGAAGCGACGGGATGTCCTGTTTCAGTATATCCCCGGAAATAATATTCACATTATGATATTCCGATAAAGTAAAGTCAAGAATCGGAAGAAGCTCCTCATCCACCTCGACCGCGGTCACATGCCCGGCACGTTCGCATAAAACGCTTGTAAGCGTGCCGATGCCGGGACCGATTTCCAGGACATAATCATCCGGCCCGACCGCCGCGGCATCCGCCATATCCTCCAGCACGCTGCCGTTTGTCAGGAAATTCTGTCCAAGATTTTTCGAAAAACGAAATTTATACTGATTCCGGATCATCCGGATCATCGACGGATCGTAAAGCTTCATAGAATTCCTCTCTGCGTATTCCGCTGCTGTTCAGCCTGCGGAGCATGGTTCCGGTATTCGCGTATCCAATTCCGAGCTGGTTTCCGATTTTTTCCCGAAGAGACCGGCTTCCTTTCCGGCCGCTAAGCCCGGCCTCGATGAGATCCTTCATCCGGAATTCGCCCGCATTCGCGGACGAACTTGCCCTGGCCTTCGACAAAGCTTCCCTGATGGCTTCCGGTGAAGCGTTTTCAACACCGATATCGCCTTTCTTCAAAGCTTCGGACTTCGGAAGAAACGCGTTCTTTGCATCCGGAAAACGCTCCATTACCTTCTTTCGAATGGATTCCCCCGCATGATCCGGATCGGTGAGGATAATAATCCCCCGCCCGCTTTCACTTGCTTTCGAAAGCCTCGGCCAGATGGAAACCGAAAGTCCGAATCCATGCGTTTCCGCCGTTTCCGCGTCCACCGCCTGCAGTACCGCCCGGGTGTCATCCTTTCCTTCTACGACAATGATTTCCTGGATTTTTTCTCTTTTCTCCAACGCTCTCCCCTTTGTATCTATTTGCCGGAGCCCGCATTATTTCCTGAATCCTGCTCATCTTCAATGATAAAAAGAGTTTCGCCCGGCTTAATCAGTTTCAGCTGCTGCCTGGCCTGTTTCTCTATATAGTTTTTGTCATTGACGTTCTTCAGCTCTTTCTGAAGCTTCGCCTTCTGCACGGTGAGTTGTTTGTTCTCTCTTTTAAGTTCTTTCTGCTCAGCCCGAAGCGTCCAGACATTCCGCACAGAAACCGCGAAAAGCAGGACAATAATCAGCAGAACGCCGAACATAATCAGTCTGGATGTACTGATCCGCCTCTTCTTTCTGCTCTTTTTCAGTTTTCGCTCTCTTTCGCTTTTCATAGGCTGCTCCAAAGTTTTCCGAGGCTTTCCCTGATTCCGACTGCTCCTGCCTTTGACTACTCCTGCTTCTGCGTCTTCTTCCACTCCGCCGCTTCGCGCATTCTTTCCTCCGCACAGCTGCACCGCTCCCCGCTGTCTGTAATCCCGGTATCCCTGCACTTATCGCAGCAGTAGCGGACATCAGTATAATCAATGTTGTAATCATGCTCCGCGAGAAGGAAAGCCCGCTCCTCTGCCAGAGAATCAATCTTCTTTTTCATGGCTTCAGCTTCCGGACCGCCTCCGGAAAGAAGAAGCTTTGTCAAAGAAGTATTCAGCGTCCGGTTCTCTTCGTCAATTCGAACGATTTTTGGAATCGCGCGGTATACCTCGCGGAGTCTTTCATCCGCTTCTTTTTCTTCCTTCTTCCGGAGATATTCGTAATACCGCTTTAGATCCGATTGCGTGACAGGATCGGAGTCGTTGATGTCATTTCCGTTTTTCTCCGCCTCGTTCTTCCAGTTTTCAAGAACGCGGTTCACATAATTGAAATTCGGATTGGAAATGCCCGCAGTTTTTCCGCATGCTTCGAGGATCCGGCTCATGGAATACCCCATATCATCCAGCCAGCTGTCCATCATCCTCTTTTCCTGTGCTGTCGCATTACGGGTAAATCCAAGCTCGCGAAGGATCGTGCGGTAATCGTTATGCCGTTTATCTGTTTCCTCCAGGTAATTTTCCACATCCTCTTTCGTGTGGAGGCCCTTCCCTTCCCAGGTGTGAAGCACGCGGGAAATGTATTTGACGCTGTCTTTGCCCCTCTTCAGGCTGTATTCTGCCGCGAAAAGGATCATCTCTTTCGAGATCCTTTCCTCGTCCATCCAGTCCAGAAATTCTCCGACCTCTGAAGAACTGAGCGTCCGTCCGAACATGCGCTCTATGGTATCGAACATCTCTTTCTTCTCGCTGCCGCTGAGATCGGGTTCTTCCTGCGTTTCCTCAGGCTTCACGTCTCCGGGCGCATACATCAGCTCTTTCAGGCTGATAAACTCCACCGCTGGTTCGATTCCCGCTTCCGCGGAGTAGGACCTTCGGACAGCTCCCATGCTTTCCCAGTATTCCCATGCGTCTGCCACGGTCTTCTCATCAATGCCCAGCTGCTCCGCCATGGTCTGATTGTTCATCGCGAGCTCCGCCTCCGCGTACATCGATGCGTAGACAAAGACCTTCACATAATCTCCCGGCGCCGCCGGCAGGTATTCATTTATGAAAATATTTTCAAGATGCGAATCTTTTAAATAAAGATCCTTCGTTTTCTGCTTCGTAAAATTCATATCGATCAGTTTTTGATCCGGTTTTCCGCCGATCCGTCTTTTTGATCAGACATTTCGGTCAGGATTTATGATCTGTTTTTCGATCAGGCTTTGTCCGCGAATTTCGTGTACCGAGCAACCCAGGTAAGCTCTACAGTTCCGGTCGGCCCGCTTCTGTGCTTGGCCAGATTCACCTCGCAGACGCCCGGCTTGTCCGAATCCTCGTTATAATAATCGTCACGATAAAGAAAGATAACAATATCCGCGTCCTGCTCGATCGCTCCGGATTCTCTAAGATCCGACAGAATCGGGCGGTGATTCGGGCGCTGCTCCGGCGCACGGGAAAGCTGAGACAGAACAATAATCGGGCAGTCCATTTCCCTCGCCAGAAGCTTCAGATACCGCGACAGATTGCTGATCTCCTGCTGGCGGCTGTCTGCCCGGCCGATTCCTTCCATCAGCTGCAGATAGTCGATGACAACAAGGTCCAGACCGCTCTCCGCTTTTAGACGCCGGCATTTATTCCGGATTTCGAATACCGAAAGATTCGATGTATCATCAATATAGATGGATGCCCCGGATAAAGTATCGGACGCATTCAGAATCCTTTCCCAGTCATTCCTCTTAATCTCTCCCTTTTTAATATTTTCCATGTCCACTTTCGCTTCCATGGCAAGCATTCTCTGTCCGAGCTGCTCCTTCGACATCTCCAGACTGAAAATCAAAACGTGCGCGCCGGCTTTAAGAGCCGCGTTCTGCGCAATATTAAGAGCGAATGCGGTTTTCCCCATAGCAGGCCGTGCGGCCACAATCACCAGATCGGATTTATGAAATCCTGCGGTGATTTCATCAAGCCGTTCAAACCCCGTTGTAAGTCCGGTAACCTGCCCCTGATTTTTCACGGCTTCATTTAAAATATCAATATCCGTAAGCAGTACTTCGGAAAGCGGCGTGAAGTCACGGCTCTGCCGGGACTGCGCCACTGCGAAAACTGTCTTTTCCGCGTAGTCTACGATATCCTGCGCCGGATCGCTGTTGTCATAGCATTTTTTCCGGATTTTATCCGCGCTCTCGATCAGCTGCCTGAGAGAAGATGACTCCGCGACAATCTTCGCGTATTCCATCGCATTGCTGGTCGACGGTACTTCTCCAGATATTTCCGCGATATATGCCCGTCCGCCTGCTTTCTCCAGCTTTTTCTGTTTTTTGAGTTCCTCTGAAACCGTTATGATATCGATCGCTTTATTCTTGGAAAACATTTCCAGCATGACGCTGAACATTTCCTGATGTTTCGGATCGTAAAAATCCTCCGGTTTCAGGATTTCCGAAGCGTCTGCCATCGCGTCCCGGCTGACCAGCGCGGCGCCCAGTACGGATCGTTCCGCATCTACATTATGCGGAGGTACATTATCTGGCATTCCGCATCTCCTTCCGTCCTGCAGCTTTCCACCTTTTCGTACTTGTTCTTTACTGTGTTCTCTGCTTTTCCGTTATTCGTCCGCGACTTCGACGGTCATTTCCGCGTTAATATCCTGATACAGCTTAACCTGTACATGGAATGTTCCTAAATTTTTAATCGGCGCATTGAGCTTTACCTTCTTGCGATCGATTTTGATATTCTCCTGCTTCTCCAGCGCGTCCGTGATATCCTTCGTTGTGATGGATCCAAACAGTCTTCCTCCTTCGCCGGATCTTGTCCTGATCGTTACCACTGTATTTTCAAGACGCTTTTTAGCTGACTCCGCTTCCGCTTTCTTTTCAGCTTCCTCTTCCGCCAGCTTCGCCTGAAGCCGTTCATGCTTCTTCATATTCTCTTTCGTCGCTTCCATGGCGAGGCCCTTTGGAATCAGCATGTTACGGGCATATCCGTCGCTGACATTGACAACCTTGCCTGCCTGGCCGCTTCCTTTGACATCCTTAAGAAGTATTACTTTCATATCCCTTCTCCTCTCCTTTTGTTTCTCTTCTTATTTCTATATATGCTCTCTGACCCGTCAGCCTCTTCATTCCTTCGGCTGACTCAAAATGCTCCGGATCATTTCAATGACTTCAGACGGCGAATCCTCACACTGCGCTCCGGCCGTCGTAAGATGGCCGCCGCCGCCCAGCTTTTCCATGATCACCTGTACATTCACATCGCCCAGCGAACGGCCGCTGACAACCGTCTGGCCCGTCTCGTCCCTGCCCGCGACAAAGGACGCCTTGATCCCGCGGACGTTCAGAAGCTCGTCCGCGACTTTCGCGTTGATAATCTGCGCCTCCTGATTAAAGCCTTCGATGACGGACGTAGCGATACCATCCTCCGTAATCACTGCGGAGCTTATACCCTTGGCACGGACTTTGAAATCTTCAATATTGCTCTGAAGAAGCCTTTTTACAATAGCGGGATCCGCACCGGCTCTCCGGAGCCATGCTGCCGCTTCGAACGTCCGGACGCCTGTTTTCACGCCGAAGTTATTCGTATCGACCATGATGCCGCCCAGAAGACCTTCCGCCTCTATTTTTTTAACCTGCTTCCGAGATCCGGTGTACTGGAGAATCTCCGTCACCAGCTCCGAAGCGG